>MVZB01000304.1 GCA_002068205.1 candidate division BRC1 bacterium ADurb.BinA292 | reverse complement strand
CCGACATGCCCCAGGGCCCGTTCCCACCCCACGAATCCGAGGGCAACGATACGCAGATCACGTTCCGCTGGGACCCGACCGGACATGCCAACGAGTACGACTTCTCGCTCTCGAAGGCGAGCGGCGTCATGTATGAGTTCGACGGGCGGGATATCGCGATCACCCGCGACCTGCGCAGCGTCGGCGCCGCCGACATCGACGGTGACGGCGATCTGGACCTCTACAGCGCCCTGACCGGGGTGGCGGGCGACCAGCAGAGCCGCATCGAGTGGTATCGGAATCTGGGCGGCAACCCGCCGCTCTTCCTGACCTTGACGGCCTCGACCGCGATCAACGGCGCCATGGAAGCCGCCGCCGCCGACATGAATCACGACGGCCTGATGGACCTGCTCAGCGCCTCGTTCTTTGACAACAAGATTGCCTGGTACGAGAACAACGGCATCGTGCCCCCCGATTTCACGCAGCACGTCATCGCGGACAACGTCCGCGGCGCGATCGCCGTGTTCCCCGTGGACATGGACCGCGACGGCGACATGGACGTGCTGAGCGCCTCGGCCCTGGGCGACGGCATCTTCTGGCACGAACGGATCAATCTGGTCGAGCCCGCGGGCTTCTACACCCGCAATGTGGACAACACCTCGGGCGCCGCCAGCGACGTGATCGCCGCCGACCTGACCGGCAACTCCTATCCCGACATCATCGCGACCTACTCCAGCTCGGACTCGGTCGTGTGGTACGAACACAGCGGGCTGGTGCCCTCCTCGCTGGTCGCCCGTCACGTCATCACGACGACGGCGGAAGGGGCCAGTTCGGTGGCGGCGGCCGACATCGACGGCGACGGCGACATGGATCTGGTGGTTTCGTCCGAAGTGGACCGGACCGTCGCCTGGTATGAATCGGACGGGCAGCCGGTACCGACGTTCACGGAACATGTCATCAGCAACTCGGCCAACGGCGTGCGGAATGTGGCGATCGGCGACGTCGACGGCGATGGCCGGCTGGACGTGCTGGCCGCGATCAATGCGCTCGATCGGGTGGTGTACTACCGACAGGTCGACGCCGATGAGGTGACCTTCGAAACCCATCCGGTCTCGGAGGATATCCAGCGTGCGTGGGACGTGACGGTCGCTCCGCTGACCAGCTCCGTTTCGGCCGACGTCATCACCGCCTCGGCGGGCAACGGCAAGATCCAGCACTTCGACTTCAAGCGGCGCCATGTGTTTGAGGACAAGCTGGAAACCGAGGCGGAAGACCTGAAGACCAACCAGTACTTCCACCCCGAGTTGCTCGACCCCGATTCGGGCTATGCGTGGCGGATCACGGCGAAGAATCGGCTAACGACCGAGACGGTGATCACGACTTCCGGACCGATCTGGGTCTTCAGCACGGGCGTTCCCGACCTGGCCATCGAGGCGGGCAGTCTGGTCGCCGAACCGGCGTTCGTCGAACAGGGCGATCCGTTCCTGGTGCGCTGGACCGAAACGAACCCCGGCAGCAGCACCGGCGACGGGCACTGGTCGCGGGTTGTGGCGAGCCCCGACGCCGAGATCACCGGTTCGGGCAACGACATCGTCCTGGGCGAAGCCTGGACCAATCCGATCGGCCCGGGCACCTCGGTGCCACAGCAGATCCAGGCCGACTCCAGCGGATTGGACCTGGGCAGCTACACGCTGGCCGTGCTCGTGGACTTCTACGATCACGAGAAGGATGAATCCAACGAGAACAACATCTTTACCGCGGACAAGCCACTTGTGATCATCGAACAGAACGCCGTGGGCAACTGGCACTTGTTCCAGTAACGACGTTGGAAGATCATTCGGGATACAGGCCGGCGTCGCGCGACGCCGGCCTTTTTATGACCTTGCCCGACGCCGGGCGCCCAGGAACGCAGCCGACACATTGCATGGAGACCCGACGTGCCGGAGCCGATCCGCAGCATCTGCCTGACCCTGCCGGCCTACAATGAGGAAGCGGCGATCGAACCGTTGCTGATTCGCGCCGAGCAGGCCCTGCGGCCCGAGCCGCTGGAATGGTCGGTGATCGTCGTCGATGACGGCTCGCGCGACGCCACGGCGGCGATTGTCGAACGGCTGGCGGCCGCGCGCCCCTGGCTGCGGCTGGTGCGCCACGATCGGAATCGCGGCCTGGGGCCGGCGATCCTGACGGGCATCCAATCCGCGCTGGAGGGCCCGTGGGCGGCGGACCGGCTGATCGTCTGCATGGACGCCGACATGACGCACCCGCCCGAGACGATCCCCCTGATGCGGGCCCGCGCCGACGCGACGGGGGCCGACGTCGTGATCGCGTCGCGCTACCAGCCCGGCAGCCGGCAGCACGGCGTGCCGCTCTTCCGCCGCACGCTCAGCTTTGGGGCGCGGCTCCTGTTCCGGCACTATCTGGCGCTGCCGGGCGTGCGCGACTACACCTGCGGCTTCCGGGCGATGCGCGCCAGCCTGCTCCGGCGCGCGCTGGCGCGGTTCGGTCCCGAGGGCCTGATCACGCGCACCGGGTTTGCCTGCACCGATGAACTGCTCGTGCATCTGGCGATGGTAGGCGCCCGGATCGAGGAGGTGCCGTTCATCCTGCGCTACGACCTGAAGCAGGGGGCCAGTAAGATGAACCTGGGCCTGACCGTCCGCGAGACGCTCAAGTTACTGCGGTCGCACCGCACGCAGTTGCGCGCCGGCCGCGACGGCGGCTGATTGAGGTCGCGCGCCTCGCGACGGCTCGCGGCCTCCGCGATGCCACCGATTCGGAGGCTTCGCTTCCACCCGCGCGGTCTGGTATGATCGGATTCGCGTGCGCGATAGCGCGACCGATCGATGCGCGAGAGGGGCGGCATGTCGTTTACCACCGATAGCGGTCAGGAGCTGGCGCCGGGAGCCCTGGCGCGGACCAACCCGACGCAGCTTTACCTGATCCGCCACGGCGAGCCCGAAGCCTGCTACCTGAATTGCTATTACGGTCAGGATGACGTGCCGCTGAGCGAGCGCGGACGCGACCAGTCGCGCCGGCTGGCCGAGCGGCTCGCGGCGGTGCCCTTCGACGCGGTTTATTCCAGCGATCTGCGCCGGGCGGGCTATCTGGCCGAGCTGATCGCGGAGGGGCGCGGCCTGCCGGTCCGCCGGCTGGCGGTCTTTCGCGAGCGGCATATGGGCATCCTGCAGGGGCTGGATGTGAAGCTCCTCGAGACGGCGCACGAACACACCGAGATTTACCGGCAATGGCGGTTGGATCGGGTCAATTTCCGGGTGCCCGAAGCAGAAAATTTTGTCGATCTGCGCGACCGCGTGCTGCCGGCGATCGAGGAACTGACCCAGTCGTTCAAGGGGATGCGCATCGCGCTGGTCTGCCACGCGGGGCCGATCCGCGTCGCGCTGGCCGACGCACTCGGCATGCCGCTCGACAACTGTTTCCGCTTCTCGTTGAATCATTGTTCGGTCAGCGTCATCGAATACCCGCATGAGGGGACTCCACGCGTCACGTTGATCAATGGCTGACCCGTCCCACGCAAATTCGCCACCCGATCCGGCCGGCCCGGCGCCGGCGGCCGGTCCGCAGAAGCACCGCCTTCCCGCGCGGTATCGCGCGCGGGCGCGCGGCGCCGGGTGCTCCCCGCCATGGTGGATCGGCTTGCTGCTGGGCGCCGCCCTGGCGGCCGTTACGGTGCTGGCCATCGTGATCAGCGCCGTAGGTTTGGCGGGGGGGATCGTCGGGGGT
>MVZB01000303.1 GCA_002068205.1 candidate division BRC1 bacterium ADurb.BinA292 | reverse complement strand
AGCCGGTCCGCCGGCGGATGAGCGCGATGCGCAAGGCGATCGCCCGCAACCTGACCGCCTCCAAGCAGACGATCCCGCATTTCTACATGCGGCTGACGATCGACGCCGATCCGCTGATGAAGTTTTACCGGGCGTCCAAGGCCGAATTCCCGTGCAGCCTGAACGACGTCCTCGTCCTCGCCTTCTCCCGGGCGATCCGCGAGTTCCCCGCCTTCCGCACGCGGATCGAGGGCGAGGAACTGGTTGAATACCCCTTCGCGAACATCGGCATCGCCGTCGGCATGGAGGATGGGCTGGTCGTGCCGGTCCTGCAGCGCGCCTGCTGCCGGACGCTGAAGGAGATCGGCGTGGAAACGCGCCGTCTGATCGAGCGCGCCCGCACCGGCAAGATCGAGGGGATGGGAACGGGCGTCTTCACCGTCAGCAACCTGGGCATGTTCGGCGTCGACGAATTTTCGGCGATCATCAATCCGCCGGAATCGGCGATCATGGCCGTGAGCGGAATCCGCGAGGCGGTGATCGTAAACGACTGGACCCTGCGCGCCGGTCGGCAGATGACGATGACGCTGAGCTGCGACCACCGCGTGATCGACGGCCTCGTCGCGGCGCAGTTCATCGCCCGGCTGCGCGAGCTGCTGGAGCAACCGGCGGAAATCGTATGAGGAAAATCGAAATACGACAAAATGGAAATACAGACAATTCCATGCGCGAAATCCCCGTTGGAAACAAATTCCAATGATTAAAAATAAAAATATGAAGCCGTTTCACCCTCGTTTCCAATCTGAAATTGTTTCGTATTTCGTGCTTCGAATTTCGAATTTCTTCTTGAAGCTTCTTGAGGCTTGGCCGCGCAATTTCAATGGGAGCGTCCCTACGGCATGAACGATCACTTTAACATCGCCGTGATTGGCACCGGCCCCGGCGGCTATATTGCAGCGCTCAAGGCGGCGCAGGCGGGCGCGTCGGTCGCCGTCGTTGAGCAGCAGCCCTATTTCGGCGGCACGTGCCTCAACTGGGGTTGCATCCCCTCCAAAACGCTCATCGCCTCAAGCGAACTGCTCCATCGCCTGCAGCATGCCGAGGAGTTGGGCATCGAAATCTCCGGCCAGGTGTCGTTCAGTTGGCCGAAAATCCAGCAGCGCAAGGACAAAAACCTCAACGCGCTGCGCGGCGGAATTCGCGGTCTGTTCCAGGCGCGCAAGATCACCCCCTTCATCGGCAAGGCCCTCCTGGATGGCCCCGGGCGGTTCGTCGTGCAACCGAACGACGGGTCGGAGCCGCGCCGCTTCACGGCCGATCAGACGATCCTCGCCGTCGGCAGCATCCCCTCGCGCATCCCCGGCTGGCCGACCGATCCCGAGCGCGTCTGCACGAGCGACGAGGCGCTGCACTGGCGCGACCTCCCCCGGCGCCTGCTGATTGTCGGCGGCGGCGTCATCGGCTGCGAGTTCGCCTGCATGCTCCGGCCGTTCGGCGTCGAGGTGATGCTCGTCGAGATGCTCCCCAACCTGCTGACCGGCCTCGACGGCCATCTGGGCGAGGCCATGCAGGCGATCTTCAGCAAGCGCGGCATCCGCGTGCTGTGCGAGGCGAAGGTGGAAGACCTGACGCTGACCGACGACGGCGTCCGCGCCGCGCTGAGCAATGGCGAGCAGCTCGAATTCGACCGCGTCCTCGTCGCCACGGGCCGTCGGGCCAACACGGCCGATTTCGGCCTCGAGCGCGTCGGCCTCACGACCGACCGCGGGTTCATCCGCGTCGACGATGCAATGCGGACCGAGCAGCCCGACATCTACTGCATCGGCGACGCGAACGGCCGCTGTCTGCTGGCGCACGCCGCGTCGGCCCAGGGCGTCGTCGCAGTCGAGTCGGCGCTGGGCCAGCCCCGCGCGGCGCAGGCCCCCGTCCCCTCCTGCGTCTACACGTTCCCCGAAGTGGCGGGCGTCGGCCTCACGCAGGAAGCCGCGCGCGAACGGGGCATTCCGATTGCGATCGGCTCCTTCCCCCTGGGGCATCTGGGCAAGGCGATGGCGGCGGGCGAGACCGACGGTTTCGTCAAGGTCATCCGGCATCGCGGTTCCGGCGAGCTGCTCGGCGTGCACATGCTGGGGCACAACGTGACCGAAGTGATTCACGCCGCCTCGGTATTAATCCATACCCGGGCGACGGCGCGCGATGTGGCCGAGATGATCTTCGCGCATCCGACCATCGGCGAGGGCTTCCACGAAGCGCTGGAAGACAGCCTGGGGGCCTGCCTGCACCTGCCGCCGCGCAAGAAGGTGCGCGTGACGGTGGGGGTTTAACTTAGCAGCGAGTGCGCTCCGCCGAACGCGGATCGGAAATTGAAGCCCGCCGGGAACCGCCATGCCAACCGTAACCTCCGCCGCGCTGATGCCCCTGCTGGCGCTCGAGGACTGCCTGGGCGCCGACCAGGCGGCGGCCGGCGCGACATCGCCTCCGCCCGCCGCGACGGCGAACACCCACATTCACCTGCCGCCGAATTTCTCGGCGTTCGAGACGGTGGCGCGGGCGCTCGATCTCGCGGCCGAACAGGGCGTGCGCGTCCTGGGGGCCAGCAATTATTTCGATTACACTGTCTATGAATCGTTCGCGGCGGGAGCCCGCGCGCGCAGCATCTTCCCCCTCTTCGGCGCCGAAATCATCGCGATGGATGACATCCTGCGGCTGTCGGGCGTCAAAGTGAATGACCCCGGCAATCCGGGCAAAATCTATTTCTGCGGCAAGGGAATTGTCCGCTTCGATCCCGCCGATCAGCCCCCCGCGGCGCAATACCTGCTGGAGCAGATCCGCCGGCGCGATGCGCACCGGATTGATGAGATGGCGCGCCGGCTGGCGGACTATTGCGCCGCACACGGCGTAGAGTCGCCCCTCGATGCGGCGGATATCCACGCCCGCGTGGTCGCGCGCCATGCCTGCCCGCCGGCGACGGTGACGCTGCAGGAACGCCACCTGGCGCAGGCCTATCAGGAGTTGCTGTTCGAGACGACGCCGCGCGACCGGATCACCGACCGCCTGCGGGCCCTCCTGGGCGCGCCGGTGGAGCCGTCCGACGATCCGGCGGCGGTGCAGAACGCGCTGCGCGCGCACCTGCTCAAGTCCGGCAAGCCGGCCTTCGTGGAGGAAGACTACGTCACGCTCGAGGAAGCGCGCCGGCTCGTGCTCGAGCTGGGCGGCATCCCGTGCTATCCGGTTCTGGCCGATGGGACCGAGCCGATCACCGAGTTCGAGAGCGATCCCGAGACGCTCATCGCGCACCTGCGGCAGCTTCGGGTCCACTGCGTGGAATTCATTCCGGTCCGCAACCGCCCCGAGGTGCTGCTGCGCTACGTGCGGGCGCTGCGCGCGGCCGGGTTCGTCGCCACGGCGGGAACCGAACACAACACGCTGGAACCGTTGCCGGTCGCGCCGACGTGCCGCGACGGTGCGCCGCTGCCGGCTGAAGCGCGCGCCATCTTCTGGGAGGGGGCCTGCGTCGTCGCCGCGCATCAATTCCACGCCGCGCGTGGCGAAGACGGATTCGTCAATGCACGTGACGAACCCAACCGGCGCTTTGAAAACGACGAACAGCGCATCGCCGCATTCGCAGGAACCGGAGCCCGGCTGATCGAAGCTTTTTGCCGGAGAGCCTGATGGCCCGCGCCGGCCGAGACCTTGCCGGCTTCACCAGCAGGCCAGTCCCGCCAGGGACGACAGACTTCAGCCCGCCACGTCAGTGGCGGG
>MVZB01000302.1 GCA_002068205.1 candidate division BRC1 bacterium ADurb.BinA292 | reverse complement strand
GCGCGGATCGTCGTCCGGTTTGCGAAACGCGTCGCGGGGGGCGAGACCGGTTTCGTAGCGCCCCGCCATCACGTCTTCCATCGCCTGGCGCGCCTGCCGCAGTTCGAGTTCGGTGAGGATGGGTTGGGCGACGATGAAGCCATCCCGTTCATAACGCTGCCGCTCATCGAGACGGCCATTGTGGTTCACGATTGTCATCTTGTCAGGTCCATTCCGAGTTAGTTCGCGAAAGCTGTTGCCTGGCAACAGGGCTTTTCCTATCACTCAATGCACATCAGTCCGGTGCGTTCGCCGCCGGGCTTTCGCCGGCCTCAGCCAGCTTTTCAAGGGGGATTTCGAGCACCTCCACGTCTTCCTTGTTGACGGAATAAATGATCCACAGGGAACCGTTCGCAATCACCGCGTCGGGGTACTGGAACCCCGGGATCCAGCCCAGGCCGTTGAACCGGGCATTGGGCGTGTCGTGGCGAATCGCCCAGGCGCGGTCGAATCCGCGACCGTCCCGGCTCAAGGCGAGGACGAGCGGATCGCGCGGGAAGTGTTCGGATTGGAAATCCCGTTCCGCAAACGGCCAGACCTTCGTCGGGTTGCGGTACGGCCGCGCGTCGGGATCATCCAGTTCCCCCGCGATCTGATTGCCGATCAGATAGACGGTGCCGTCGGGCAGCTCGCCGACGGTCACGCCGGAGGGCGAATCGGGAATGTTCGTCGGCACGGCCAGCGACCACGCCTCGGTGTCGCTGTGGCGGGTGGAGACATAAATGCGGTGGGTTCCGTTGTAATTCCGCCAGACTCGCACCTGCATGCCGTCGGGACTGACGTAGATCGGGTCGTGGCTGATGATGCTGAAGTCCACGGCCTCCGGTCGGGCGCCGCGATAGATGTCGCGGGGCTCCACGGAGCGATCCATGAAGTCGTCGGGCAACCGGAGCTGTTGCAGCAGGGCCCGCCCATCGGCGCGGAGTTGTGCATGGGTCACGTCGGCCAGGCCGGAATACTGCTCCCCTCCCCTGGGCGCATGCTCGTTCAGCCAGAAAACCGGACCCATTTCGTCCACGCCCAGGATTTGGCGCGCCAGGAAGCCCATCTGGCCGGACTGCCCCAGGTAGCCGCCGCGGTAACCCGCCCGGCCCAGCACGTAGACGCGGTCCTCCACGGCCAGGAAGCCGCCAAACTCATTGGGCCAGATGGAAACGCCCGGCTTGTGCGGATCCTCCAGATCATCGGCGGGGTCGCTCAGGGAAGGCAGCATGACGAACGACGGGGACCATGTCTTCCCCCCATCCAGCGAGATGCTGCCGCGGACGCGCGTTCCGGCCGAATCCTCGTGCATGTAGCTGTTGCTCCAGCTTCCGTAGAGGCGCCCGCCGAACGACGCGATCTTGGCGTGATGACAGAACGTCCAGCCTTCGGGGTTCGCGCGATAGAGCGTGATCGGCTCGAGCCCCGGCATGACGGGGTAGCCGCCATCGGTCCGATACGGGTCCGGGTGCGCGACCTCCCAGCGAACGGGGGGATCGTCGCCGAGCGCCCAGCGCGAAGCGATGTCGGCCGGCAGCGCCTGGGCGTTGAATTCCGTCAGTTCGACCGAACAACCGCGCAGATTGAGGCCGAGCTCGCCGCCGCGGCCGGCGCTGCCCGCGATGCGGTGACGCAGGACGAGATTTTCCATGCCGTTGACGCGCAGGGTGATCTCGTCGCCGCGCGAGGCGGCGATCCATTCCTGCTCGGCGCGGTCCTTGGCCCGGCCGGCCTGTCCGTCCAGATCCATCCGGGATTGTTCGAGCGCGGCCTGCGCCTCGGTGAAATCCGCCAGCGGCGAGACCCCGGCCCAATCCGTGACCGGCCGGTGATCGATCTCCCAGACTGAGCGGCCGTTTTCGCGAACCTGCCAAATCACCTGATATTGGCCGGTCTCCGCATTCAGATGGCCGGAATAGCCGACTTCCACCCCATCCTTCAGGGCGATGAAACATTCGACCGGACGACCGAGCGCGCCGAGCGACTTGAATCGCATCTTGACCAGCCGGTCACCGGTTTCGGGCGCGGCGACGCGCAACGTGGCCGCCTGAAACGCCGGCGCCGAGAGCAACAGTCGCTCCGCGGAATCCTGAGCCTGAAGCATGCCGTCGACGCGCCAGGCGTCGGCGCCGGCACCGCCCGGCCCGGTCACTTCGCGGCCGATGGTTTCGGGAGGCGGCAGCATCTTGACGCCACGTTGCAACGCGAGCCCCCACCCGTCGCGCCCCGCCGCGAGTCGAAATCCGAGGGTATTCTGTCCGGACTGGAGCGGAATTTCAAAACGATGCAGGCCCCACGTTTCGCCGTCGTTGCCGCCGGCATAGGCCAGCCGGCCGTTGACCCAGACTTTGAGCCAGCCGCGCGCCCGCGCCTCGACGGGCAATAGCGCGTCGCCGTCGCTTTGCTCCTGCCGGTAGAGGTAGAGGAGGCCCTGACCGGCGTTGGTATGCCACATCCGCTGGAGGTCGAGCTCCTGGCCGTCGTAAATGAGCTGACGGGCCTGTTCCTGGACGCCATCGACGTCGGCCTGCTCCAGGAACTCCGGGCTGCCGTCCAGCGCCGTCGGTTCGAGCCGCGGCTCGAACCACGGCCGCCATTTGCCGGGATCCTTCTGGCTGGCGATCGGGCCGAACATGCGCCATGCGCCGCGCCAGGGCATCATCTCGGGTGAATCGTTATTCTCCCGCGCACCGCCGGGGATCGAAAGCAGCGCAAACAATCCCGCCAGAAGGAGTCCGCGAGAAAGGTGGTGGCGCGGCGAGTGGCGTCGCCGCGGCGGTCGCCCGACAGCACTGGTATCCAGCTTCACGCTTGCCTCCCGTTCACGTTTCTTTCAAATCCGGTTAAGTTGGTTGATCAGTCCGCCCGGGCGGGGTGCGGAGCGGCGAAGCCGTTCGTCGCTCCGCACCATCGGCCATGGGTCTTGACTTCCGAGGTTCAAGGATAGATCGACCAGGTCTTCGCCTGGTTGGGCAGGTTCTTCTTGAACATTCGGAAGTTGTCGAACTCCAGCGTGAGGTCGGCCAAACCGACGCCGAAGAACAGACCGGGAACGTCGGGCGGCGTGGCGCCGGCGAAATTCACCGTGCCGGCCAGGACCGTCGCCGGCGCGTTCTGGCCATACCAGAGGGCATAGCGATTTTCGTCGAGCCGCTGCACGGCCAGGGTGAAGACATCGGTCCCCGGAGCGTAGGCATCGAGCGCGGGCTCGACGCCGCCGATTTCCGCGCCCGCATTGCCGTAGGCGTTGCCGCGCATGATGCCGTCGTTGCGGATGCCGAACCACAGCGTGTTGGAGCGATCGCCGTCGATGCCGGAGGGGGTCGGCGCCATGCCGAGTCCGGCGCGGACCAGCGGGGTCGTTTCACCCGAGACGACCCGCACATCCACCTGCACGTTGTCCTCGGGCTCGAGCGTCACGTCGTTGCGCAGGAAGAGCGTCACCTGGGCGCTCCCCTGGGCATCCTCGGCCTCAACCGTGAGTTTGCCGCCGGCCTCGGTGATGGTGATCGGATCGATTTCGCCGTCGCGCTGGGGGTAATTTTCGGTCTCCCAGGCGGCGTCGAGCGAGGAATCATTGAAATCGTCGATCGTGATGTTGGGCGCGTCGGGGGTGGGCAGCGGCGTCGGCGTGGGGGTCGGCGTCGGAGTTGGCTCGGCGCCGGCCGTGCCGATTTCGAAGTCGTCGAAAGTGGCCGTGAAACTGGCCAGACCGTTGTCCAGCAGGATCGCGGG
>MVZB01000301.1 GCA_002068205.1 candidate division BRC1 bacterium ADurb.BinA292 | reverse complement strand
GTCGGCGAAAACATGCTGGTGATCCATCAGGACGAGTGCATCGATTGCGGCGTGTGCGAGCCCGAATGCCCGGCCGAGGCGATCGTCCCCGACACGGAGCCCAACGTCGAGAAGTGGGTGGAGCTGGCGAAGAAGTACGCGGAGAGCTGGCCCAACATCAACAAGAAGGGCGAGATCCCGGCGGACGCCGACCAGTTCAAGGGCGTCGAGGGCAAGTTCGACAAGTTCTTCAGCCCGAACCCCGGCAAGCGATAGCGCGGGGCGCGACGGGGGCCTGTGCGGCCCCCTGCGACCTTCGATTATGGTTAATACTTGTGCGTTCCGCTGGATTTTGGCGGGACGTTGTGCTATATTCAAAAAACTGAAACGAGGGGCGGTGTCTGAGCCCGTAAAGCGCTGGAATACATGGCGTTTTTCGGGCGAAGGGGCCGCCCAATGCGTCCCTAAGGCCCGCCGCGTTCGGGCGCAGGAAGCGCACGAAACGCGGCCCTCGCGAGAGCATTGGAGGGCACTCCCGGCAGCGCCGTTGCCGGGCAAAGTCCTTTGCGCGCGAGTGGGGCCGGAAAGAACGACAATCGCGGCCGGGGCGCCGCCAGCGGGTGATGAGCGACCGGCGGCCGGGAGAAGCGGCCGGTGCAAGGAGAAGCGAGGATTTACATGGCAGCAGCGCAGGACAAGGAGTTTTCGGCCGGAGACTACGTGGTCTATCCGACGCATGGCGTCGGGCAGGTCACCGGCGTGGAAAATCAGGAAATCGCCGGCCACAAGCTCAAGATGCTGGTCGTCGAGTTCCCCAAGGAGCGCATGACGCTCCGCGTGCCGTTGACGAAGGCGACCGGCGCGGGGCTGCGCCGCCTTTCGAGCCGCAAGATCATGGAGACGGCGCTCAAGACGCTGAAGGGCCGTTCGCGCGTGAAGCGCACGATGTGGAGCCGCCGCGCGCAGGAATACGAAGCGAAGATCAACTCGGGCGACCCGGTCGCGATCGCCGAGGTGGTGCGCGACCTGCACCGCAATGTCGGCCAGCCCGACCAGTCGTATTCGGAGCGCCAGATCTACCAGGCGGCGTTCGAGCGCCTTGCGCGCGAGTTCGCGGCCGTCGAGAAGATCGACGAACAGCAGGCCACCGAGCGCCTCGAGAAAGTTCTTCGCGCCGCCTAAGCGCCGCGCCGAACCGAAACGCAAAAGGGCCGCTCCCTCGGGGCGGCCCTTTTCATTTTGCGAGAGCGCGGTGTCGAACCTTCGTACCTCCCCTCACTTCCGCTGCGGATCCGCGGGCTCGGCGAGGGCCGCGGGGAGGCGCTGCAGGCCGTCGCGGAACGAGACCAGGTGCTTGCGCGCCTTGGTGGTGGGGGCGTCGGCGGAGGGGGCGCCGCGGCGGCGGTCGCGCGCGCGCAGCCAGGCGCCGCGGACGAGGCTCCCGCCGCGCCGTTCCAGGGCCTTCATGATCGGAAACGCGTAGGCGATGCTGAGCCGGGCGGGGTCGCCGGCCCAGATGCCCGAGACCATCGGCGTGACCAGATTCGAGACCCAGCTTGCGTGAAGCCGGCGCTGGACGAAGTCGGCGATTGTTTCGTCGTCGTCGCGGCGCGCGACGAACGGCTCGCGCAAAAGGGCGAGCTTGCCCGCGACGGGGAGCAGGGGCGAAGCGAGAAACGCCAGTGGACTCATCGGCACGGGATGCAGGCGGCCGTTGAGCCAGATGTGGCGGGTCTGCGTGCGCAAGGGGACGCGCAGGACTTCGCCGTCGAGGCCGGCGCCGGCGAGCAGGTCATCGAACGAATCGTATTTGTCGAGGACGGTGTTGGGCCCGCGCTCGAAGAGGAAGTC
This sequence comes from candidate division BRC1 bacterium ADurb.BinA292, assembly GCA_002068205.1. Classification (GTDB taxonomy): domain Bacteria; phylum Sumerlaeota; class Sumerlaeia; order MVZB01; family MVZB01; genus MVZB01. The sequence continues at coordinate 1,926 of MVZB01000301.1, read as the reverse complement.
GTTCTTGCGGAGCGTGCCGATGACGCCGCCGGGTTGCGCATTCCGGTCGAGGACGTGCACGTCGAGGTTGTCGCGGCGGAGCCAGTGGGCCAGCGAGAGGCCGGAGATGCCGCCGCCGAGGATGAGCACGTCGGTTGAACGGACATCGGCCGCGTCCGCGTCAGGGGCATTTGTCATTGGAATTTGGCGCGTCGCCAGTGTCATCGCAGCCATCTCAGGAATAATTGTTTCCGTTCCGGGTCAGTGTAATGAAAATTCGCAATTCGAATTTCGAAATACGAAACAAATTCAAATACGGATCCTCCTTATAAAGTTCGTGAGTAGACGACCTGTTTTCCCTCGGGGCGTTTCAGATACGCATCGAAGACCATGGCGATGTTTCTCACGAACAGGCGGCCGAGAAAGGTCAGATCCAGCGTATCGGGGCCGATCGTCAGCAGTTCGTCCCGCACCATCGGTTCCAGCCGTTCGATTTCCTCCGCGAAGTATTCATCAAAGACAATTCCGTGATGGCGCTCGATCTCGTGTTTGTTGACGTGATCGCGGCACATGAGGCCGGCGATGACTTCCTGGCGGATCAGGTCGTCGCGGCTGAGGAGCAGCCCGCGCTCGATGGGAAACTCGCCGGCCGCGATCGCGCGCTCCCACGCGGGTGGTTTTTTCACGTTCTGCGCGTAGCAATTCGTTACATGGCTGATCGCCGAGACGCCGATGCCGAGCAGATCGGCGCCGGCGCGGGTGGTGAAGCCCATGAAATTGCGCTGCATCGTCCCCTGGTCAAAAGCCAATGACAATTCGTCGTCGGGCAGCGCGAAATGGTCCATGCCGATGTAGCGATAACCCGCGGCGGAGAAGCGGTCGTGGGCCTCGAGGAAGATCTGGAATTTCTGTTCGCCGGAGGGGAGGGTCTCGGGGCGGATCGAGCGCTGGTGCGCGAGCCGGCCGGGCAGGTAGGCGAAGTTGTAAACGGCCAGGCGGTCGGGGCGCAGGTCGATGATCCGCTCGATCGACTCGCCGAACGTCGCGGGGGTCTGATACGGCAGGCCGTAGACCAGATCGACGTTGATGCCGCGGAAGCCGAGCTCGCGGGCGAGCAGAATGATCTGGCGGGTGCGCTCGTAGGTCTGCCGGCGGCGGATGGCCTCCTGGGTGCGCGGGTTGAAATCCTGCACGCCGAGCGAGACGCGATTGAAGCCGAGCGCGGCGAGCGTCCGCAGTTGCTCGTCGCTCGTCCAGCTCACGTGGATCTCGATCGACTGCTCGGCGTCGGCGGCGAGGTTGAACCGGCCGGCCACCATCGCGTGGACGCGGCGGATCTGGTCGACGTTCAGGTAGGTCGGCGTGCCGCCCCCCCAGTGGAACTGGATCACCGGGCGGTCGCGATCGACGACCGCGGCATGGAGCTCGACCTCGCGCTCCAGCATGCGCACGTAGGGTTCGCTGACCTGCTCCATCTTCGGCGAGATGATGACGTTGCAGGCGCAGAACGAGCAGTGCTCGATGCAGAACGGCAGGTGGATGTAGATCGAGAGCGGGCGGCGGCGCTGCGCGGGCGTCAGCGCCAGCAGTTGGTTGCGGAAGGCCGCCCCATCCACGCCCTCGTGGAAATGGGGGGCCGTCGGATAGGAGGTGTAGCGCGGCCCGACGAGGTTGTAGCGCTCGAGGAAGGCGCGGTCCAGGTCGCGCAGGCGGTGAGTTTCGTTAATAACGGCCATGGTGCTTCACCGCCTGGATCAGGGCGCGGGCGCTCTCGACGGGGGTGTTGGGCAGGATCCCGTGGCCCAGGTTGAAGACGTGGCCGGGTCCGGCCGGGAAGGCGCGGAAAAGGTCCTCGACGGCGCGGGCGACGGCCTCGGGGCCGGCCAGCAGCGCCAGCGGATCGAGGTTGCCCTGGAGGGCGATGGCGGGGCCGAGGGCGGCGCGCGC
>MVZB01000300.1 GCA_002068205.1 candidate division BRC1 bacterium ADurb.BinA292 | reverse complement strand
GCTGCTACGTCCGCCAGCGCCAGCAGGGGGCGGTCGTCGGCACCGGCATGACGCGCCTCGGCACGCTCGACGTGACGATTCACATCAACAACGGCCAGGTCACCGGCGAAACCTGGAACCGTGTCGGCGACCTTGCGCTGGTGCGCGAGACGATCACGCTGGCCGGGGAATTGCGGGCGGACTTCCTGCAACTGCGCAACGTCCTGCTGGGCACGATGACCTACAGCATGCAGATGGAATTCAATCCGCCGCTCGAAATGATGGATTTCCCGATGGCGACGATCGGCGAAACATGGCAAGTCGCCACCGAACTGCGTCAGTCAGGGCGCCTGACGATCGACTTTGTCGACAACCTCTTCGGCCTGGAGGACGTGGATGATCCGTTTGAAGTCATCCTGAGCCGGGAAGGAACCGCCCGGCTGCTGGGTCTCGAAACCCGCGGCGGCCGGCTCAACACGCGCCATGTTCAGGCCGCGGGCGTGTTCGAAGCGTGGTGGTCGCCCGCGCTCGCCGAGGCGGTGGAGTATCAACTGGCGCCGGTCGCATTCGAGGGGGGCGGCCTGAACGAGTATACCCGGTCGGTCCTGAGCGCTTCGCTGCAACAGAGCACCGCGATCGGCGAGCCGACATTCACGCCAGCGCGGCCCGCGCGCGGGCAGCCCTTCACCGTGGAAGGGACGGCCCCGGCCTCGTCGGCGGTGACGGCGCGGCTCGCCGGGGCGCAGGCGACGGTCAACAGCAACGGGGCGGGACGCTACAGCCTGACGCTGCCGTCGCCGTCGACCGACGACGCGACCCCCGCCAGCGACGACGTCGGGTCGTTCGGGGTGGAGATCACCTCGGGGCTGGCGCGCCGGGTCAAGACGGTCCAACTCCAGATGCCGCAGACCTCCGCCGGCGGCTGGACGGCCTACCGGTAAATTCGCCGGCCGCGTCCCGCGTCTTCCTTCGCCTTGGCACTAACTTCGCGTTGACCTCTGTTTGGAGGCGCAGCGCGCCATGGCCGTTCAATTCCCGATCAACGCCTTTCTGGACAGCTTGGACCCCGACCCGGCGCAAGCCCTCCGTCTGGGGAGCGAGCTGAGGATTCATTGTTATGCGCTGCGGTTTTTTCCCTCCGGTCGATTCCCGGCGATCTCCGACGAAGACTGGCGGTGGATCAAGGCGACGCATGACGAGGGGGCGTGCGGCGTCGAAAGCGTATCGCCGGGGGTGAACAAGGGGCTGTTCGAGGCGAGCTCGATCGACGCGATCACGGATCAGATCCAGGAGACGATCGACAAGGCGTGCAAGATTGGCGTGCGCAAGCTGTCGCTGTTCACCTGGCGCAAGACGGCCCATGCGGCGGCGCCGCGCGGCGACACGCCGAGCCCCGACATGCCCACCGCCATCCCGAATCTGCTCTACCGCATGGCCGACGCCGCCGAAAACGCCGGGCTGCGCCTGACGATTGAAAACGAACCGACCCAGTGGGGCGATACCGGGCTGGCCGTCGAATCGATCATCCTGGCGGCCGACCACCGCTGGATGCGGGTGCTGTGGGACCCGGCGAACTCGCTTGCCGCGCGCGCCGCGTGGGGGTTGCGCGAGGGGGACCGGGCGCTGGCGGACCCCACCGGCGTGCTCATCGACGAGCTGCGCCAGCTTGCCGACCGCCTGGAGGATGTCCATGTGCGCGACATCCGGATCGCGTCGGACGGCCGCTGGCGCTGGGTGCCGCTGGGCGAGGGGGTGATCGACTGGCCGCGCCTGCTGGAGGCGCTGGACCAGGCCGGTTACCGCGGCGGGCTGACGCTGGAGCCGCACCTGCAGCCGAAAAACGAGAGGGCGCGTCACGCCGTCGATTACCTCCGATCCATCATGCAAGCGAGCGCCGACTGAGCGCGGGGGCGAACCGCGCGCGCTGGCCGCTCCGTATCGCCGCTTTGCGGTTTCGCCGGTCGCATGGCGTCTCGCGCTTGCGACCGCCGCGCGCCGGTCGCTAAACTCACTGTTCGCTGAACGCCCCGCGGGCAAGCGAGCCCGGCACACGGATGGACTGGCTTTGATGCGTTCCGAAGTTCCGCCCCCGCTCAGGCGCCTGGCCCGCTACTGCGGGATCAAGACCTGGTATTTCGACAATTACGGCCGGCGTTGCCATGCGCCGGCTGAGACGCTGCTGGGGATCCTGCGCAGTCTGGGCGTCGCGATCGACGACGCCGAGCAGGCGGAGGCCGCGCTGGCCGACGAGCGGCGCAAGCGCTGGGATACGCCGCTGGAGCCCGTCGCCGTCGCCTGGGAAGGGGAACCGGCGCGCATCGCGCTGCGCCTGCCCGAGGACCGGGCCGGCGACCTTGTGCACTGGACCTTGCGGACTGAACAAGGGGGCGAGGTCGGCGGGACGCTCGCCGCCGAGGCATTGCCCACACGCCTGCGGGCGGAGCTGGCCGGCAGGCGATACCTGCTCAAACATCTGCCGTTGCCCGACGCGCTGCCCGCGGGCTATCACCAGCTCAGCATCCGGCTGGAGGCGCGGGAACCGGCCGCGAGCGGGCGGCGGAGCAAGCGCAGCCGGCCGGCGCCGGCGGCCGACGCGCTGATCATCCGCGCCCCGGGCCGGGCCTACGACGCGCCCGACGTGAACCCGGGCAATGCCTGGGGCGTGTTCCTGCCGCTTTACGCCTTGAAATCCGCGCGCAATTACGGCGCGGGGCATTTTGGTGAATTGAGCCGGCTGGCCGACTGGGTGAACAGCCTGGGCGGCAGCATCGTCGCCACGTTGCCGCTGCTCGCGGCGTTCCTGGATGAGCCGCACGAGCCCAGCCCGTACGCCCCGGCCAGCCGGTTGTTCTGGAACGAATTCTATCTCGATATGGAGTCGATCCCGGAGCTGGAGCGATGCCCCGAGGCGCGGCGGCTGCTCGAGGCGCCGGAATTTGCGGCGGCGGCGGAACGATTTCGCCAGGAGCGGATCGTCGATTACCGCGAGCAGATGCGTCTGCGGCGGGAGCCGCTGGCGGCGCTGGCGCGCGCGTTCTTCCGCGAACCGCTGCCGACGCGCCGGCTGGCGTTCGAGCAGTTTCTGGAACGCAACCCGGCGGCTTCGGACTATGCGGCGTTCCGCGCGGCGGTCGAAAAATCGGGCTCGTGGCATGGCTGGACCGGCAGTCGCCGCGACGGGTTGCTGACCTCCGCCGATTACGACGCCGAGGCGCGCCAGTATCATCTTTACGTCCAGTTCGTCGCCGAGGAACAGGTCAACGCGCTGGCCGAGCGGATGCGCCGGGGGGGGCCCGGCCTCTACCTCGATCTGCCGCTCGGCGTCCACCCCGACAGCTACGATGTGTGGCGCCACCGCGAGCAGTTCGCCCACGGGGTGAGCGGCGGCGCGCCGCCGGACGAGTTTTTTTCGCGCGGGCAGAACTGGGGCTTCGCCCCGCTGCATCCCCGGCGCATCCGCCAGACGCAGTATCGCTACGTGATTCAGACGCTGCGCCAGTTGATGCGCCAGGCCGGGATGCTCCGCATCGATCATGTGATGTGGCTGCATCGACTCTACTGGATTCCGCAGGGGGCCGCCGCCACGGCCGGCACCTACGTGCACTATCCGGCGGAGGAATTGTTTGCGATTCTCTGTCTGGAGTCGCATCGTCATCGCACGCGTCTGGTGGGCGAGGATCTGGGCACCGTGCCCGAGATCGTGCGCCGCGCGATGACGCGGCGCGGGCTGGCGCGAATGTATGTCATGCAGTTCGCCGTGCATGGCGCGGCGGGCCG
>MVZB01000299.1 GCA_002068205.1 candidate division BRC1 bacterium ADurb.BinA292 | reverse complement strand
CGAGCGCCGGAAGGACAAGTGGGACGACCGCCGCCATGATCGCGGCCGCGGCCGCGGCCATCGCCGGCACTGATTTCCAGACGACCCGCCACGCAGACACACCCCGCATTGACCCCGCCAACTTGAGCCCCTCCTCGAAATCCGTCGGATCGGACTTAACAGTCCGGTTCGACGGATTTTCATTTCAACCCGGCTCACATGCTTCCCCTTTTGTCCCTTCCCAATCGTCGAGGCGATCCTTACCATGGGCATGCGACCGCGGGGGTCGCCATCCCTGGGAAGGATCGCCCGTCGCGTGCTGGCCAATCTGACCCTCCCCCTCAGCCTGGGCCGTCTATGGATCACATTCGTCTGGGCGCTGGTGCTCGGCGCCGGTGTCGGCGTCTGGGTCTGGATGGACGATTGGTTTTCAACCCAGGCGTGGACGATGAACCTGCTGCTGCTGCCCGAGCGCGAACCCGACGGTCCGCGCCGCGAGGCGCTGCGCCGGACGCTGCTCAACGAGGCGGTCGTGCGCGAGGCACGCTGGCTCTCGCCCGACGAACTGCTGCGCTCGCTCGAACGGTCTCAGTCCGAACTCAGGCCGGCCGACCTGATTCCCTCCGAGCCGGCCTGGCTCCCCTGGGTGCTCGAGTTGCGCCCCCGGGATCCGCTGACGCACGCCGCGGAAATCCAGGCGCTGGTGGCCCGACTGGGCCGCGAGGCGGATTGGGAACTGGCGCTGTGGGATGCGGCGCGCCTGCACGAGCTCGTGGCGCTGCGCGGCCGCCTGCGCGCGCTGCTCGGCGTCTTCCTGGGTCTCGTCCTCGTCGGCGGGATGGCCGCCCTGTTGCGTACATCGTGGCCTCGTCAGGCGGGGTGGTGGCTGGTCGGCTGGAGCGCGCTGCTGGGCGCGGGCGGGCCGGCTGTCCTCTGGATGGCGGCGCAGCTCGCCGGCCTTCCCGTTGAACCGACCTGCGCTCTCGCCGGCGCCGGCGCCGGTTTCCTGCTTGCGGCCGTGTTTGCCCCCGTGCTAAGAGTGCGGGGCAATCGCGGCGTAACCCTGAGCATCACCGAGGCGGACAATGAGAGAGTTCGGTAAAGTCGTCGTTCAGAACGATCGCGCGCCGGCGCCGATCGGGCCCTACTCCCAGGCCATCAAGTGCGGCGAGATGGTCTTCGTCTCCGGCCAGTTGGGGATCGATCCGCGCACCGGTCAGCTCGCCGGCCCCGACGCGGCTTCGCAGGCCAAAGTCTGCCTCGCTCATTTGCAGGCGATTCTGGAGATGGCGGGCTCCAGCCTGGGCCGGGTCGTCAAGACCACGATCTTCATGGTGGACCTGGCCGAATTCGAGGCGGTCAACAAGGTCTACGCCGAATATTTCAATTTCGAGCCGCCGGCGCGCTCGACGATTCAGGTCGCCGCACTGCCCAAGGGCGCGCGCGTCGAGATCGAGGCGATCGCGATGGTGACCCCCTCCTCGCCGACCGAAGCCCAGGCCGGCCTCGGCCGGTTCTAATGGCCCGGCGCGCGGGCCCATCCCCTTTCCGCCGCGCGGCATGAAGCTCTCGGTCATCATCCCCGTTTTCAACGAGCGGCGGACGATCGCGCTCATCCTGGAGAAGGTGCGCGCCGTCCCGATCGACAAGGAGATTATCGTCGTCGACGGCGCCAGCTTCGACGGCACGCGGGATATTCTCAAGCAGGAGGAAACGCGCCCCGACACCCGCGTGATCTACGAGCCGGAGCGGCGCGGGCGCGGCCGCGCGATCAAGGAGGGCCTCAAGGCCGCGACCGGCGACATTGTCATCTTCCAGGACGCCGATCTCGAACTCGATCCGGCCGACTACCCCGCGCTGATCGCCCCCCTCGAACGCGGCGAGTGCGACGTCGTCTTCGGCTCGCGTTTCCTGCACGGCCGACCGCTGATGACCTTCCTGCAATACTGGGGCAACCGCGTGATCAACGCGGCGGTCAATCTGCTCTATGGCACGCGGCTGACCGATGTCGAAACGTGTTATCAGGTCTTTCGCCGCGAAGTCGTCCAGGGCATGGAGCTGGAGAACAACGATTTCGCCTTCACGATCGAACTGACCGTGCGGCTGATCCGCGCCGGCCATCCGATCCGCGAGATTCCAATCCGCTACATCCCGCGCGGCCGGCTTGAGGGCAAGAAAATCTACTGGGCCGACGGCTTCGCCGCCCTGTGGACGCTGGTCAAATATCGCTTCAAATCCTGAAGGATCACCGGACCCTTCTCAGCCCAGCCACTCGCGCAGACGGTCCTCGTCGATCTCGTCTGGCTCGCCTTCAAGAAACGCCAGCACGCCGCGGACGGCAGCGGTCTCGCCCGGCCCAAGATCCGGAATCGCCGGATCGGCGTGGATGCAGGGATGGCGCGGGTTGGTCATCAGCGAGGCGGTCTGCTCGCCCCAGCTCATCGCAACGAACCGCCGGGCGTGCGCCGAGCGAGCCAGCACCACGGGCAGGTCGGCCACGGCCGGTCCCTTGCCGCGGAAGCCCAGCCGCCAGCGGCCCGAGCCGTCGGGCCGGCGCGCCGCCTGGCCGATTGGCAGCCAGCCCTGCCCGCCCGCGCGGACGAGCTTGTTCTCATTGGTGTGGGCGTCGAATTCGGCGGCCCCGCGCAGGAAGCAGCACGTCTGGACGCTGATCCGGCGCAGCGGGGCGCCGCTTTCGTTGCGCAGGAAAAACTCCAGCCGGACGAGCGCGCCATCGCCGCGGGTAACGTTGCCGCCGAACCGCAGACCGTTGGGGAGCCGGCGCTCGAAGGCCAGACCCCCTTCGATGATTTTCCATGGGACTTTGGGCAGGTGCGTGTAGGGAGGCGCGCAGGCCGGATTTTCGTGGCTGAGGAAGTGTGTCTTGCCGTCGACGAACACGGCTTCGGGAAAGTCGAGCCAGAGATAATCCTTGCCCGGCCAGGGATAGTCGCTGCTGAGCCAGGGTGGCGTGACCCAGGCAATTTGCTCGTAGGGGAAGATCGGCCGCCACTGCCCGGGGACGATGTGGATGCCCGCCAGGCGTTGCTTCAGTTCAATTTCGCTCATCGCCATTCCATCCTGGAATTGCCCGGCCTCGGCCGATTCGTCCCTGACCCGGCGCCATTCCGCAAATTCTACTCCGATATCCCAACAAAATGGATCAGAAACGGCGCGGAGCGGTCCGGAACGCCGCCGTAATCGACCGCTTCGAACGGCCGAGGCCCTCCCGGACTCAGTCCACGAGCCAGTCCCATCCGGGACGCAGAGCCGTTCGTTTTCTTCGGAAACCTTACAATCCCAACGGTTGAATATCCGGATTGTCGAACGTGCCCCGGATCCGGACCATCAGAACCTGCCCGGCGAGCCGGTTGAAAATCTCGAGCGCCTGTGCCACCAGCGGGATCCGGCCGGCGATCTGGAGAAACTCGATCTGGACTTTCAGGTCGAGCTGCTCGTCCGGGCCGACATCCCCCGATGCCTTGAGATTCACGATCGGGCCGTTGAACGTGATCCCGTCGCTGGAGAACCGCTCGCCGTGGACCGTGAACGGTCCTTCGATCGTCGAGAACGAAATATCCTCGAAAAACGGGAGCTTCAGCAGGCCGCCCAGACTGTTGAAAATCTTGTTGGAGACAAACCGGCTCTCCTCGATCCGCAGTTGCCCCTGGCCCCGCCACGGCGTCGGCTCATCGCCGACGCGGCGGCCCAGCTCCACTTCCCCCGTGATAATCCCCGAGGCCAGGCCGTATTGCTTGTCCTTCTGCGTCGCCATCCGGACGATTTCCTGGAGCTCTCCACGCTCGATCGCCAGCCACAGGCCGA
>MVZB01000298.1 GCA_002068205.1 candidate division BRC1 bacterium ADurb.BinA292 | reverse complement strand
GACCCGCCCCCGGCGCGGACCTAGCATGGCCCCGCTGCGCCCACCGGGGACGAATCCCTCCCGCCCATGATGGAACCCACTACCGCGTCCGCATCCGCGTCGGAGTCGGCACCGCCTCCCGCCGGCTGGCTCAATCGGCTGCTGGTGCGCTGGATCGGCGGCCCCCAGTCGGTCAACCAGGGCGTCCTGTTCCGGTTGCTCGCCCTGTTTCTGCCCCACCGGCGTCGGCTCGTCCTGGCCAACCTCCTGATCATTCTGGCCAGCTTCATCGGCGTCTTCTCGCTGTTCGCCTTCCTGCCCATCCTGCGCGTGATCTTCAACGAACAGCCGCTTGAGACCGAACCGCCCCCCGCCGCCGCCGTCTCGCCCGAGCATCAACTGGAGGACGATCTGCTGACGCGCCTCCCGCTTGTCGGCCCGCTGATCGAACGCGGTCGCCAGCGCATCGACACGCTCAAGCAGCGGCTCCAGGCCTGGGAGGTCCAGGCCAACGCCTACCTGAGCCGCAACAAGCTGGAAGGGATCCTGATCATCGCCGGCGTCCTGCTGCTCGCCGCACTGCTCAGCGCGCTGCTCTCCTACGCCGCCAGCCTCATCATGGCGCGGATCGAGGAGGAAACGCTCGGCGGCCTCTCCGAACGCCTCTACGCCCACTGCATCCGCCAGGACCTGGGGTTCTTCCACCGCAATCCGACCGGCCAGCTCATGACGCGCGTCTACAACGACGTGATGATGCTCCGCCAGCCGATGGAACTGCTCTACAGCACCACGGTCCGCGAGCCGGTCACGATGCTGTTCCTGCTGATCTTCCTGCTCCTGATCAACCCGACGCTGACGGCGATCGTCCTGCTGATGCTCCCGCTGGCGATCATCCCGACGATCATCCTGGCGCGGCGGATCCGCGACATCTCGCGCGAGGAGGTCATGGGCGACGCCTTCATCATGGACCAGATGCAGACGTCGTTCAGCGGCATCAAGCTGATCAAGTCGTTCGGCAGCGAGGATTTCGAAGCGCAACGCTTCGGTCGCTCCAACCGCACCATGTTCCGCCGCCGGTTCCGCCGCCGGATGATCAAGGAGCTGGCCTCCTCCACCTCCGATATCATCACGATCATCGGTGTCGTCGCCATCCTGGTCGTCGGGGCGCTGCTCCTGTTTCAATTCGGCATCATCGGCGGCGGCGCCGAATTCATGCTCTATCTCCTCGTGCTCAACCGGTTCTACAAGCCGATCAAGAAACTGTCGGCCCTGCACGTCGGGATGCAGCGCGCGCTGATGAGCGCCGAACGGATCTTCGACGTCCTCGACACCCGGCCCCGCGTCATCGATCCGCCCGATCCCCTCCCCTGGCCGGAAGACTTCGATTTCATCCGGCTGGAAGACCTGGGCTTCTCCTACGGCGCCAAGGAGGAACCGCTCTTCCGCCACCTGAACCTGTGGATCCCGCGCGACCGGGTCACCGCCTTCATCGGCCGCAATGGCTCGGGCAAAACCACCCTCGCCGCCCTGCTCTGCCGGTTCTACCTCCCCACCGAAGGCCGAATCCTCATCGGGTCGACGCCGCTCGACCGGATCGCCGAAAAGGAGTTGCGCCGGCGGATCGTCATGCTGACCCAGGAGACGATCCTGTTCAACCTGACCGTGCTGGAGAACATCGCCTACGGCGAGGACGACATCGACCTGGAGCGGGCGGAACGGGCCGCCCGGCTGACGCGCGCCCACGAATTCATCGAGCAGTTGCCCGACGGCTACCACACCGTCGTCGGCGAGCGCGGCGGGCGCCTCTCGGGCGGCCAGGCGCGCCTCCTCACGCTCGCGCGCGTCATCTACCGCGACCCCGACATCCTGATCCTCGACGAGCCGGAGGCGGCGCTCGACGTGAAAAACCAGGCGGTCGTCGCCGAGGTCCTGCGCGAAGTGACGCGCGGGCGCACGACGATCCTGATCACGCACAAACTCTCTTCGGTCCTCCACGTGGACAAACTGGTCCGCGTCCGCCGCCGCAGCACCCGCACGATCCGCGGCAAGGAACGCCGCACCGCCGAAGCCCTCGAAAATTACATCTGACCCGGCCGGGGCGTCACAGCGCCTGCCACGGCAGCGCCGTCGGAAAGGAAGTACTGGCCCGGCGACGGGTTCTCATCCATCCTCCGTTTGAGGGCGGGCAGCAGCTCGGGTGCAAATTGGATCTCGTCCAGGACCAGCGGAGGGGGAAAACTGTCCAGAAACAGGTCCGGGTCCCGGCGCGCGCCGAACAGATCCTGGCTCGGGTCAAACGTGACGCGCTTCAGGTCGGGAAACAGCTGGGCCAGCAGCGTGGTTTTGCCCACCTGCGCCCGCCCACGGCCTTGTCTTGCCTTTCAGATTGTGATAGCTGTTATGGGTTTACCGGCCGGATCGCCATGGCCGCTGACTCCAATGCCCGCCCCCCGAATCAACCAAAGGCGCGCCCATCATGAAAAAACGCTTCCTTTTCACCCCCGGGCCCTCCAACGTCCCGCCCGAAGTCCTTGCGGCCATGGCCCGCCCCATCGTCCATCATCGCTCGCCCGATTTCGACCCGATCTTCGCCGAGTGCTCCAAGCGCCTGCAATACGTCTTCCAGACCGAAAACCCGGTCCTCACCTTCGCCAGTTCCGGCACCGGCGCGATGGAAGCCGCCGTCACGGGGACCCTCTCGCCCGGCGATACGATGATCACCATCGAGGGGGGCAAGTTCGGCCAGCGCTGGGGCGACATCGGCCGCGCCTACGGCATGAATGTCGTCACCCTGACCGTCGAATGGGGCGACGCCGTCGACCCCGCGCGCGTCGCCCAGGCGCTCAAGGACCACCCCGACGCCAAAGCGGTCTTCGCCACGCTGTGTGAAACCTCAACCGCCACACTGACCGACATCGAAGCGCTGGGCAAGGTCGTCGCCCCGACCGACGCCATCCTGGCCGTCGACGCCATCAGCGGCCTGGCGGCCGATGTCTTCAAAACCGATGCCTGGGGCGTCGACCTCGCCGTCGCCGGCTCGCAGAAGGCGCTCATGCTCCCGCCCGGCCTCGCCTTCCTCGCGGTCAGCGCCAAGGCCCGCAAGCTGATCGAAACCGCCAAATGCCCGAGCTATTACTTCAACCTCAAGAAGGCGCTCAAGAATCTGGCCGACAACACCACCGCCTACACCCCCGCCGTTTCACTCATCGTCGGCCTCAACGTCGCCCTGCGGATGATTGAAGCCGAGGAGCTGCCCAACGTCTGGTGCCGACACTCGGCGCTGGCCAACGCGCTGCGCCGCGGCGGCAACGGCCTCGGCCTGCGCCAGTTCAGCAAGGCCCCGTCCAATGCCGTCGTCGCCTGGCATCTGCCCGAAGGGGTCAGCTACAAGGACCTGTCGCTCAAACTGCGCGACGAGCACGGCCTGACGATCGCCGGCGGCCAGGATCACCTCAAGGGCAAAATCTTCCGCGCCGCCGCGATGGGCTGGGCCGACCTGAAGGACGTTATCAGCTTCCTCGGCGCCCTCGAGCGCGTCCTGACCGACCTGGGCTACGCCGTGCCCCAGCGCGGCGGCGGCGTCGCCGGCGCCCTCGAGGAACTGGAAAGCTACGAGCTGGGCTTCGCGAATTAAGCCCCCCTGCGTAGCGATTCAGCCAATTCCTTGGACCCTTCACGAAATCGTCATCGGGATCGGTAGCGCTATCGCCTCCGCCGGTGTGGGACCGGCGCCCTCGCCGGTCACCCCGCATCCCGCTGGGATGCCAGGTTCATCGCGCGATACGTCAGCTTGAGGCCAAAACCAAGCCGGCTGCCCGCGCCCCCTTACGGCAGGCGCG
>MVZB01000297.1 GCA_002068205.1 candidate division BRC1 bacterium ADurb.BinA292 | reverse complement strand
GGATCAGGCGTCGGCTACTGCGCGGCTTCGGCTTCTCCCGCCGCCGGTTCGGCCCCCCCGCTTGCCGGCCCGTTGTTCGCCGCATCGGCCGGTTCACCCGCTGCGGGCGCCGGCGCGGGCGCCAGCCCCGGCGCCTCGCCGGTCCGCTCGACCGACGAAGGCAGCATCTCGCCCGGCAGGCCCGACGGCACGACCTCCGCCTCGGCCGGCGGCGCGGGAACCGCCTGCGGCCCCGCCACCGGACCAGGCGCGCTGGGCGCCTCCGTGCCCGGGATCCCCGTCACCGGCTGCGCGACGCCACCCGGCGTCTCGCCGATGATCGAGCGGCTCTCGCTGATCGTCGTCCCGCCGATCAACGAAATCAGGATCGCCAGCACCATGAACCCCGACGCCGCCCAGGTCGTCATCCGGTTCAGCGTCCGCTCGGCTCCGGTCGTCCCGAGCGAATCGGACAGCCCCTGCGACGCGGAGGCCAGGCTCGATAGCCCGCCCCCCTTGCCCGACTGGATCAGGATCACGAAGATCAGAAACAGACACGCGATCGTGTAAATGAACAGCAGAATGCCCAGCAGCCATACCATGTTGCAGATTCCTTCGGCGCCGGCCCGGCGGGGAATCTCGTCCCGCCGCGCGCGACCCGCGGTGGATTAGGTCCCTTATTTGTCATCCAGCGCCGCGATGCCCGGCAGCACCCGGCCTTCCATGAACTCCAGCGAGGCGCCGCCGCCGGTCGAGACATGCGTCATCCGGCCGTCGACGCCAAAATCTTCCGCGGCTTGCGCCGTCTCGCCGCCTCCCAGCACCGTCACCCCCTTGCTGGCGGCCACCGCGTCGGCCACCGCCCGCGTCCCGATCGCGAAATTGTCCATCTCGAACACACCCACCGGCCCATTCCACACGATCGTCCGCGCCTGCGCGACCTCCTCCTTGATCCGCTCGATCGTCCGCGGCCCGATGTCCATGCCCATCCAGCCGACGGGGATCTTGTCGATATCCACCACCTCGCGATTGGCGGCGTTGTCGAACTTGTCGGCCACCACGCAATCCACCGGCAGCACCAGCTTGACCTTCGATTGCTCGGCATCGGCGAGGATCTTCCGCGCCGTCTCGGCCGATTCGCTGTCGAACAGGCTGTCGCCGATCCCGATCCCCTGCACCTTCAGAAACGTGTAGGCCATCCCGCCGCCGATCACCAGCGTGTCGACCTGTTTCATCAATTGCGTGATCACGCCGATCTTCGAGCCGACCTTCGCCCCGCCCAGGATCGCCAGCAGCGGCCGCTCCGGCTGCGCCAGCGCATTGCCCAGATACTTCAGCTCCTTGTCGATCAGGAACCCGGCGGCGCACGGGCTCAGGTGGTGCGTGATCCCCTCGGTGGAGGCGTGCGCCCGGTGCGCCGTCCCGAACGCATCGTTCACATACACGTCGGCCAGCCGCGCCAGCTTCTTGCTGAATTCCGGGTCGTTCTTCTCCTCTTCCTTATGGAAGCGGAGGTTCTCCAGCAGGATGATCTCGCGCGGTTTAAGCGCCGCCACCTGCTGCTCCGTCGCCTCGCCGATGCAGTCCTCGGCGAAATGCACCGGCCGGCCCAGGATCTCCGTCAGCCGCGCCGCCACCGGCCGCAGACTCATCTCCGGCTTGCGCTCCCCCTTGGGCCGCCCCAGGTGCGAGGCCAGGATCACGATCCCGCCGCGCTGATACAGATACTCGATCGTCGGGACCGACGCCTTGATCCGCCGGTCGTTGGCCACCTGGCCGTTTTCGATCGGCACGTTCAGGTCGCAGCGCACGAATACGCGCTTGCCGTTCACCTCAAGGTCTTCGACGCTTTTCTTGTTGTACAGGATCGTCATCGTTCGTACTCCCCGGGCCCTCGCCCCGCTTGCCGGCCTACCGGCTCGGCCGCCGTCCCCTCGCGCGGGAATCGCCCGGCCGCACTTAGCACCGCAATGTCTCGTATGCGCGGGCGAAAATCAACATTTTTCAGCCCGCAACGATCTTTCCCGGCTGCCCCCAACTCATCCCTCGTCCTCGGCTCTCGAATCCCTTAATTTCCTCCCTTCCCTCTCACGGCGCCTCCCAGTAAAGCTCATCCACATTATGCGTCACCGACGACCGGATGATCGTCGGCTTCAGGTTCCCCAGCCCATTGCGCGTCGCCACGTGCGACTCCTGCGTGAACAGGTGGATCGACGGCTGCATTTCGGCGTAGATTTCCTGCATTCGGAAGAAGATCCGGCGCTGCTCCTCCGGGTCAAACGTCCGCTTCATCGCGGCATACAGCCGGTCCAGCTCGGCTTCCCACTCGGTCTGGGGCGCTTTCTGCTCCGGATAGCCTGGATGCACCTCCCCGTCGCTGCGCCACAGACTGCCCCCCATCGCCGGATGCGGCGGCACCCCCGTCCCCAGCCCCAGCAGGCACGCGTCGTAGTCGAACGTCTCCTTCAGCACCGTGATCAGATTGTTGAACTCCAGCACCCGCGTCTCGACTTCCAGCCCCACGGCCCGCAGGTCCTCGCGCAGTAACTGCACGACCCGTTCCCGCAGATCGTTCCCCCGGTTGGTCACGATCGAAAACCGGATCGGATGCCCCTCATCGTCTTCGCGGAACCCGTCGCCGTCGCGATCGACGAATCCCAGCGCATCCAGCCGGGCCCGCGCCGAATCCGGATTGTACGCGTAGCGCGGGATATCCGGATTATGCCACTGGCGGTTCGACGCCGGAACCGGCCCGTAAAGCGGCGCCCCCAGCCCATATAGAATGTTGTCGATCATCCGCTGGCGATTCGTCGCCTCCGAGCAGGCCCGCCGGAACTCGGGGTCCATGAACCACCGCGCGTTGCGCGCCGGCAGATACGGCAGAAATTCCCGCAGGCTCGCCGGCGGCTCCTCCCCCATCCGCTCCGGCTCCCATTCGACCCGCTCCCCCTTCTCGTTCAGATACGTCCCGCCGCGGTGCAGGTTGAAGAAATAGTGCGTCGTATTGAGACTCGGCCCCAGCTCGTGGATCGTGAAATTGCCCGCTTGCGCCTGGTCCTGAAGCTGATTCAGATTCTCCGGCTTGATCGACTCCAGCAGGTCGGTCTCGCCGCTCAGGAACCGCAGGTTCATCGCTTCCATGTCTTCCACGATCAGCATGACCAGCCGCTCCAGGTACGGCAGCCGCTGCCCCTGCCGGTCGTAGCGCCAGTAGTGCGGGTTTGGTTCGAACGTCAACGCCTCCCCCTGGCGGTAGCTGGTCAGTTTGAACGGACCGCTGACGACCAGTTCGGCCGGATCGACCCCCTGCGACCAGAAATCCTCCTTGAACGCGCCGCGCCGCCACACCGGCTCGATCACATGGCGCGGCAGCGCGCGGATCAGCCCGATGTTCTGGAACGAAAACGCGTCCGGCTCGGGGATCCGCACCGTGAACGTCAGCTCGTCCGGCGCCGCGAACTCATAGCGTTGCGCGGTCTCACCCTCCCCCGTCTGGAAGAAGAATCGCTCGCTGTTGGGGATCTCCGGGTCGAACAGCAGTTCCGTGTAGATTAGGAAGTCCCGCGCCGTCAGCGGCTGGCCGTCGCTCCACTTCACCCCCTCGCGCAGATGAAACGTCCACGTCAGGCTCGCCTTGTCAAATTCCCAGCTCCTGGCCAGCGCCGGCCGGTCCTGCTGGTGATACCAGTCGTAGTCATACAGCGGCGAGAACTGGAGGCCCGATACATACTGATCCGTGATGCTGCTCGAGAAAATCGGATTGAACGAGCGCGGCCCCTCCACCGCGGGGATCACCAATTGCCCGCCGTACCGCCCCGGCGTGATATCCATCGCGATCTGCGCTTCGGCGGGCGC
>MVZB01000296.1 GCA_002068205.1 candidate division BRC1 bacterium ADurb.BinA292 | reverse complement strand
CCCCGGGATGCCGGACGGCCACGCCGGCGAGCCGGCCGCGCGCCGCGTCATACGAGACCTCCGCCAGATCCACCGCCCCCTGCAGCAGGTGCATGTCGGTGGAGAGCACCCAGGGATGCGGTTTCTTGTCGCGGATGAGCAGGACGCGGCAGGTGCGAGCGGGAACCGTCACCGTCTGGCCCGGCGTCAACGCGCCCAGGCAGCGCTGCGTCCAGAAATCAAAGACCAGCTGGCCCTCCGCCGAATCCAGCTCCAGCGCGTCGGGCTGCATGGGGTAGGTTCGTTCCTCCTCGTTCAGGTTCAGGTAGCTGACGACGCGCCAGGCATCCCAGTCGCGCCTGAGGACGGTGAGGAATTCCTCGGGCACATCGCGGCGCATCAGGTCGAGCGGCCGCGCGGCGATCCCCGCCGACGGGAGCGCGGTGGTGAGCAGGCGCATCCGTTGCGGCGTGAAATTGTAGAACCGCTCGCCGGTGGCGCAGACGCTGCCGCAGATCGTCCCCAGCGCGAGGCGGATGCGCGCCTCCTCCAGCGTCGCCGGATCGTCCGACTCGCCGCAGACGAAGATCGGATCGGGGTCGTTCATCCACATGCGCTGGTGGAAGAAATAGGCCGCCGCCATATTGCGCACGATCTCGCGCAGGCTCGACCAATGATTGAACGGGACCATGTCCAGCCCCATCCGCATGCGGTCGACGATGCCCGTATAGCAGATCGTGGGGCTGGTATACGTGCCGATCAGGCCGTCGGGTCCGAGCGCGTCGCGCAGCACCTGCATTCCGGCGCGGGTGTTTTCGAAGCCCTTCACCATCGTCGGATCGTGCTGCACGCCGTAGATCGCGTTATCGTTGAAATCGGCCCACAGGTAGCGCGCGCCGCGCCGGACAAACGGCTCGATGATGCCGCGCAGCCATTCGCGGCACGCCGGATGGGTGTAATCGATCCGCCCGTTGATCACCCGGTCGGGATGGCGGCGGCGGATCGTGCTGCGCGAACCGGCCTGGAAGAAGAAGCCGCCGCAGGCCACTTCAGTTCCGGTCGCGCGCATTTCGCGTTCGAGGCGCTCCAGCCCGCCGTCCGGATAGCGGTTCTCGTCGACCAGCTCTTCGCCCATGCCGACGGAGTTAAGGGAATCCTCGTACTGACTGGCGCCGGGCCCTTCCACGGGGTGCTGCTTCTGCCACAACCCGGTCATGACCACCGAGATGCCGTAATACTTCGAGAGGATGCATTCGGCCAGCCGGGCCGCGTCGTGCAGCATGTGTTCGCCGCGCGTCTGATTACCCAGATAGAACCATGGATTGTGGAACCCGCGCCCCAGTTCGCGGTTGAACCGGGGTTGAACCTGCGCCTCGACCGCGCGCGCATAGTTCTCCAGCCCGGTCAGGGGATCAAGCGTCAGATCCACCAGCAGGCTCTCGCCCAGCATGCGCCTGGCGTCGGCCGCGAGGTTATGATGGTAGTACTCGCCCGCCGCCAGCAGGTGGATGATCCCGTCGTCGGCCGGCTGCATCCGGATCGAACACCACGCCCGGCGCAGGGAATAGAAGCCCAGCGCCATGCCCAGCCCGGTCGTCGGCTCAGACAACGCCGTCAGGAACTCGCTCTTGAACCGTCGGTCATCGGATTCGGCCTGCAGGTCGCAATCGATGTCGGTCACATGGGCCGTCGCGATGCCGCCGGCGCCCAGGTCGCACGACCCGCACGGCATCTGGCTGCCGCTGTGGACGAACGCGCGCACCTGCTCGGCGCGATTGCCGCCGGGGACGACGATGCTGCCCGCCAGCGGCGAGAGCCGCGTCAGCAGGCCGTTGGGCCGGCGCAGATCGGCCGTCAGGCTGACCCATGGCCGCTCCCGGTAGAGCTGCACGCGCCACTGAATCTCGCTGCCGCCCGGCAGGTCGGCAAAATCAACGATCAGGCGTTCCCCCTGGCCGAGGGGGTCGGCAAAGGATTCGCGCCGGATCCGGGGACGATACGCCGCGCGGACCACGCCGAAATCGCCGTCGACGCGGGGAGCGGCGTCGCGCAAGGCAAATCCGCGGCCGTCACGCCGAGCGATCGCGAGCGCGCCCTGCGTCTCGTCCAGCGACACAACCAGTTCGTCCGTTTTCAGTTCCAACGTCGGTGCCCTTTCTTTTGTTTCGTCTCACGTCGTTGTTATCGAACCGATCAATCGGTTTTATTAATTGGCGGATGGCGACGGTGGGTTGAAAGGCCGCCGGGCGGCGATTTCAACCCACGGCTTGGATCTCGAACCACTGACGCGGTTCCCGATGCGGTCTGCGATCTGCCGTCCCAATGGGACTCCTTCGTTCCTGAGGTCTTATCGAACCGAGCTGATCTGGCGGCGGTCTGCGTCTTGCGGGTCGCCGCTCGAGCGCTGGCGGTAGTAGTCGTCGATCAACCGGGCCGCCCCCGCGAGCATCTCGCGCGCGGCCTGGAGCGGTTCGACCTGGTTGAACAGCACGCGCTCCAGCGTCTGCTTGCCCTGGCCCGAGTAGAAGTAACCGCCGTAGGAAGCGACGCCAAGCAGGTTCAACAGCGCCCGGCGGTCATGGATATCGGGGAATTGTTCTTCTTCGGCGAGGTAGGTCTCCGCCTCCTTCATCCAGCTCTCATAAAGATCCCACAGATACGCCAGCCAGGGATCCTGGCGGATCGGGTCCTCCAGATCCCGGATGAAGGGCTCGACGGCGTCGGGATCGGGCCAGAGGGTGTTCCGCATCCCGTCGCTGTAGCGAAAGCGCAGCGCCTGGACCTCGGGGGAGGCGAGGTAGCGCGCTACCTGCAGCGCGGCGCTTGTGTGGGCATCCCCCTTGTAGGGCACCTGGCGCATCACGCCCCAGCCGTCGGTGCCCACGCTGAAGAGGAACGGTTCGTCGCCGGTGGGCGTCGGCACGGGCAGATTGGTGACGCGCAAGGGCGCTTCGCGCAGGCCCTGCACGAAGTCCCGGTTGCGCAGAAGCTGGCTGTAGATCGAATTGCCCGGCGTATCCTGAAAGGTGGTGACCAGCTCCAGCCGGTCGTAGATTTCGATGCCGATCTGGCCGAAGTCCATCCCCAGATACTTGCGGCCCCACATCTGGTCGCGGTGGATCATGTCCTGCATCAGTTGAAGGGGTTGGGCCAGAATTTCCGGCGTGATGGCGGGATCCAGGACGTAGCGCCCCGCGGCCGGGTCGTAGGCCAGCAAGGAACGTTCGGTCGCGTCCGCGCCGATGATCGGCGGCAGCAGAAACCGGAAGAGGAACGTCGGCACATTCACCAGATTCAGCCCGAAGGCGTAGACCTCGCGCCCGGTGCGTTCGCGGACGACCTGCTGAACGCGTTTCAGCTCGCGCTTGAACGTCTCGTAATCCCAGCCCTCGCTGAGGTAGTGCTTGACGTCGACGCCGGCCATCTCGAGGTAGTCCAGGTTGCCCTGGATCATCATGCCGCCGAGGTAGGCCCGGTCGGGGAACTTCATGATGCGGCCATCCTGCGTGATGGTCTTGAGGATCGTCTCGCCCCAGCCCCGGCGCATTTCGGGGGTGACCATCGAATCGGGGACGGGGACCAGCAGGTTCGCCAGCTCCGTGTGGCGGGGCATGCCGGCGACAAAGTTCACGGCGTTGTAGACGATATCGGGCGGGGCGCCGCAGGCGATCGCCAGATTCAGTTTGGCGTTGTAAACCGTGTAGGGGATCAAGCTCGGCTCGATGCGAATGTCGGGGTGGCGGGCATTGAAGCGGTCAATGGCCTCCTGGAGCGCGGACTCGTCCCAACGCCCCATGATCACCCCGCACCACAGATCGACCACCTGCGTGCCGTCGGCATCGACCGAGTCGCGGCCGGGATCGGATCGCGGCGGC
>MVZB01000295.1 GCA_002068205.1 candidate division BRC1 bacterium ADurb.BinA292 | reverse complement strand
GGGGGTCGGGGGCATGGGCGTGGCGGGCCGTCGCGGCCCGGAAAAGGGATCGCCCGCGGGGAAGAAGACGGCGCCCAGTTTAGGCCAGCCGATGGCGGGCGTCAACGGCGCGTCGGCCAAATGGGTCTTGAATGGCCGCGGAGGGAATGGATAATGTGAATGGCCTCAGGCTTTCACGCAACTGCACGGGGAACGCCACGGCGCTCCCGCGCGGCAATCGAACACTTGACCCCTGTGAAGGACCGCTCTCATGAAACGTTTTGCCCTGCTGCTTGTGATGCTTCTGGTCGCGATCCCGGCCGGATACGCCCAGCCCATGGGGCCCATGGGCGAGGCCACGACCGATACCCTGAATACGGAGTCAATCCAGTTTCTGGAGGAACCGCGGCCGGAGGAAGCCGTCGCGGCGCGCAATGCGTGGGGCGAGCTGACGATCCGCAATCTGATGGATTACGGCTCGGCCAACCCCGTCCCGTGGCTGAGGGGCAACCTGTCGCTGAATCAGATCGCGGCGCTGCCGGGCGACCTCATCATGCGCCTGGTCGACCATATCTCGGCGCGCCAGGCGGCGATGCACGACCTGCGCAACCACCCCGAGCTGGTCTATTATAATCCGATGGTTGAACAGTGGGAGCGGACGCGCGACCAGTTGATCGTCAACCGGTTCGTGGAAACGGAGTTGGAGGCGAAGCTGGTTGAACCCCCCGAAGCGGTGGTGACGGCCTATTACGAGGAGCACAAGCCGGAGTTCAAGCAGAATTTCGGCTTCAAAATGCGCCACCTGATCCTGCTGACGTATGAACCGTACATCGTGGCGGAAGGGGACACGCTCGAATCGATCGCGGAAAAGATCAGCGGCGATGCGGCCAACGCGGACAACATCCGGGCCGACATTGCGGGCAAGCCCGCCCGCCGCGAGGAAGGGGAAGTATTCAAGCCGCTGGTGCCGGGCGAGCAACTGCTGGTGCCGATGGATGAGGCCGACGCGCAACAGGTTCGCCAGCGCCTGGAGGAGATCCTCAAGGAACTGGACGAAGGCCAGACGTTTGAGGAACTGGCCAAGCAGTATTCCGAGACGGAGCCGGAGGCCCGCGGCCAGGTGATCGGCTGGCTGCCGGCGGGGACGCGCGACATGCTGCCCGACCTGCTGGAGATGGGGCGCCAAACCCCGGTGGGCGAAATCAGCCCGATCTTCCGAACCAAACACGGCTGGCAGGTGATCGAAGTGGTCGACAAGCGCGAGGAGGGCTTCCGGCCGCTGGAAGATGTCCGCTCGACGATCGAGATGCGGCTCAAGCAGGAGAAGCGCGACGAGCTGATTCAGGAGCTCCTCGATCGGTTGATGCTGAACCCGGCCCTGGAAATCAATTACGATGCGCTGACGACCGACGCCGATGCGACGACCGACACGATGACGGTGGTTCGCCGGACCGAGCCGTCCACCGACACCGTGGTGGCCAGCGTCGGCGATCGCAAGATCTACTACGGCGAGATCGCGCAGGGGTGGTCGCAAGTGTCGCCGCCGATCGATCGAGAGAAGGTGCGCGGCTTCCTGCGCGAGATGGGGAAGTTGCAGATCAACCTGATCGTGGAGGAGATGCGCCCGTTCTATGACGATCCCGCCAGCACGCTGGCACGCCAGCTGGAATGGATGGAGGTCGGCTTCCTGGGGAGCAACAAGATCAATCATGTGGCGCGTCTGCGGGCCATGGACGCGATCACGGACGAGATGAAACGGAACTATTTCGCCGAGCATCGCGAGGAATTCGCAACGCCGGAGATGGTGGCCTACAGCACGATGGAGCGGCGCCTGTCGCCCGAACAACAGGCGCTGGAGGGCGAGGCGCGCCAGGCGGCGGTCGATCAACTGAAAGAACTGATGACGGCCGACCTGGCGGACGTGAAATCGGCCGAGGATTTCATCAATCTGGCCGGTCAGGTTAATGAGACGCTGCTGCAACAGGGCGTCCGGATTCCCCAGGCGGCCGATCCGGTGCCGGTCGATCGCATCGAGGAGCCGATCGCGGCCCAGATCGCGGAACTGAAGGAGGGCGAGTTCTCCCAGCCCTTCGTCGTGGGGGATCAGCGCGTGCTGTCGGTGCTGGTCGAGAAGCGCCAGCCGGCCGGGATTCCGGAGTATGAGGCCGTGGCATCGCAGGTCGAAAACCGGCTCCTGCCCCAACTGTTCCGGGAGTATGGCGAGGCGGTGGAACGGGAATATCTCGAACAGGCCCAAGTGGAGCACCTGATCACCGAATAGCGCCCGCGCGAAAGGCCGTCGACGCCGGGGATGGATCGTGCCCGAACCAGATCGTGGCCGGCCCTGCTGGTCCAGGTGGTGCTGCTGCTCACGGTCGCGTGCGACGCGGGGGGGCGCGCCGAGCGCCGCGGTGGGGTGGACGCGGCGGCCGGGGGAGAGTCCGGCCCCGCGACCGTCCGCATTTCGGGAGTCGTGCAACTGGAGGGACGCGACGATTCAAGTGGCGTTCAGGTCTTCATCCCCGGCTCCAGTCTGGTCGCGATGACCGATGCCGCCGGCCGCTTTGAGCTGAGTCCCGTCGGCGAGGGGCTGTATGAGCTGCAGGCCCGCGCCGCCGGCTTTCATGGGGCGAAGCTCGGTCCGGTGCAGGTGACGCCGGCCGACGCGGGGCGGACGATTCCGCTCGATCCACTGGTCCTGCAGCCCGAGACGGCCGCCGCCGAGCCGGCCGGGGCCGCTCTGGGCGCCATCGCCGGCGACGTGGTGGCCGGCGACGAGATGGCCGGCGAGACGATCAACTGGGCCGCCTGCACCATCTCGCTGGAGAATACCCCCTACCGGACCACCTGCGACTCCGACGGCAGTTTCCTGCTGTGGAACCTGCCGCCCGACCGCTACCAGTTGCGCGCGACGATGCCCGGCTTCCAGACGTGGACGCAGAGCGTGCGCGTCCTGCCCGGCGAGCCCGACGAGCGGCTCGTGATCGAGCTGACGCCGGCGGGAAATTATGGCGGGGGCGGCCCGGGCCATGACCGGCGGATCCGCGGCGTCGTCACGCTGACCGGCCCCGACGGCGAACCGAGCAACGCATTCGACCAGGTCCTCATTGAGATCGCCAACCATCCCGAACTGAAAGCGATCCTGGAGAACGATGGGACGTTTGAATTCCCGAGCCTGGCGCCGGGGCGCTATGTCGTCATGGCCAGCGGCATCGGCTTCGAGGATGCGCGGCCGGTGGAGGTGGACCTGACCAATGCCCCGGCCGTCGACGTGCATCTGGAACTGCGCGCCGAACCAGGGATCGAGCCGGCGGGCGCCGTGATTCGCGGCATTGCGCGCAAGAACGATAATGAAATCCGCGACATGAGCGGCATCCAGGTGGCGCTGGCCGGGACGTCGCACGCGGCCACGACCAACGCGCAGGGGGAATACGTGATCGACGAGATCGAGCCCGGGATTTACGACGTGATCGCCCAGGCCGACGGATACGAGCCGGCGCGGCTCGGTCCGGTCGAGCTGGCCGCGGGCGAAGAGGTGAACCTGGAGGAGATGATCCTTGAGCCGATCCGGGACTATCCGGAGGTGCTGTCGGTCAGCCCGGCCGACGGAACGCGCGGCGTGCTGGTGCGCGAAGTGGTGCCAGTGCGGGTGCGGTTCAGCAAGAAGATGGATCTCCCGTCGCTGCGCCGGGCGATTCAGTTCGATCCGCCGGTGAGTTTTGAGGTGTTCGCAGGCGGCGGCAAGGCCGGCCCCGACACCGATTTCGTCCAGATCGAGCTGGCGGGGAGCGAGGGCGATCCCGTCGCGCTGCTCAATCAGCGCTACCGGATGACGATCGGCGTCACGGCGAAGGACGTCGAGGGGTTGACCCTGCAGGAACCGTTCGAGGCGGAGTTTTCAACC
>MVZB01000294.1 GCA_002068205.1 candidate division BRC1 bacterium ADurb.BinA292 | reverse complement strand
GTCACCGAATTTCGAGCCGATCCGCTGCGCTATGTCGATCTCAAATAGCGATCTGCGCTCAGCTCCAGCGATTCAGCCCGCGGTCTTGCTGTCCATGTAGAACCGAGCGGCGTTGCCGCCGAATAAGGCTGCGCGATCGGTCTGTGACCACTCGGAAGTATAGTCGGTCACCAGTTGCCAGACCTGTTCATAGCTTGCGGCAAGCAGGCAGACCGGCCAGTCGCTGCCCCACATCAGCCGGTCGATGCCGAAGCACTCGCGGGCGAACTGCACATAGGGCTTCAAATCGTCCAGTCGCCAGCGGTGGTGATCAGCCTCGGTGACGAGGCCCGAGATCTTGCAATAGATGTTGGGGAACTGCGCGATCCGGCGCAGGCGGGGCGCCCAGGCAGCAAACCCCCCATGGGCGATGTCGGGCTTGCCCAGATGATCGAGCACCATGCGCAGTTCGGGCGCCCGTTCGGCCAGGATGGGGATCGTGTCGAGATGGCGCGGAAAGACGATCAGATCGAAGGGGAGGCCGGCGGCGGCAAGCGCGCGCAGGCCGCGGATCGAAGCCTCGCGCGTTAGCCATGCGTCGTCGGGGCTGGACTCGACCTGATGGCGCACGCCGACCAGCCGCCGGTGCGCCGTGGCGGCCTCGATCTCCCGTTCCACGCCGGGGGATTGGAGATCAACCCACCCGACAACGCCGGCGATCAATGGATGCCGGTCGGCCAGATCCAGCAGATATCGCGTTTCCTCCCGTGTGTTCTGGGCTTCGACCAGGATCGTGGACGCGACGCCGCACTCGCGCAGATGGGGCATCAAGTCCGCCGGCAGGTAGTTGCGCCGCAGGATCGACGGGCCGGGCGACATCCACGGGTAGCTGAACCGCGCGATGTCCCAGAAATGCTGGTGGCTGTCGATAATCGCGAGGGGCGCGCCCGCCGGGGCGTCCAACGCGGTCATGCACCGGCCTCCACGGCCGCGACCTCCGCCAGCAGCGCGCGGCGCAGATCGCGGTAGGCGCGGTGCAGCATCAGCGTATCGACGCCGTAGGCGACAAAGCGCACGCCGATATCGCGATAGGCGCGGGCCTGATCGAGCGTGACGGCGAAGTTGCCGACGGCGACCGAGCGGGCGTCGGCCCGCTGGACGATCCCGCGGATGGCCTCCAGCACGCGATCGTCGGTGACCTTGCCCGGAATGCCGAGCGACTGCGACAGGTCGAACGGACCGATGAAGATGCCGTCGAGGTGATCGACCTCGAGGATCTGATCCAGGTTGGAGATGCCTTCGACCCCCTCGATCTGGAGGATGACGCAGGTGTCGCGGTTGGCGCGGGAGTAGAAATCGGGATCCTCGTCGGCCGCATTGAAGCCGCCGCAGCGGGTGAAGGGGCAGACGCCGCGCTGGCCGAGGGGATGGAATTTGGCGGCCTTGATCACCTGCTCGGCCTGGGCGCGCGAGGTCAGGTTGGGGACCATCACGGCGGAGGCGCCGAAATCGAGAGCCTGGCCAATGCGGTGATGATCGAGCCGGGGGACGCGGAAGACGCTGGCCATGCCGGCGGTGTCGCAGCCGCGCACCAGATCGATGGCGGAATCGGCGCCAAAGGTGCCGTGTTCGGTGTCGACAATGCCGAAGTCCATGCCGGCGTGGCCCGCGATCTCGGCGGAGTCGGCCGCCGGGATCTGGAGAAACGTCCCGAGCAGGAATTTCTTTTCGGCGAGCCCCTGTCTGAAGGTTTTCATGGGGTTTCCTCTCTACACATGCTGTCGCGTCTTGCGCCCGGCGATGAACCGCTCCAGATCGTCGAAGGCCTTGACGAAGGAGGCCTGGAACTCGCGAACCGGTCGGAACCGTGTGAATTCGGCGGGCGAGAGCGCGTCCGGGTCCGCGGCCTTCACGAAATCGGGCAGATGCGCGCGCAGCGCGGCGACCGTTTCCGCGGCGGCGTGCCGGTCGATCCGGGGGGCCGGCGCCTCATGCTGGAGCGCCTCGGCCAGGTTCCAGCCGATCGTGATGGCCAGGTCGCCGCCGGCAAGTTCGGAGAAATGATGCGGCCCGCGGGCGCCGCCGCCCATCAGGCGCGCCGTGAACCCGCGCCGGCGATACTCCTCATAGGCGATGCGCGTCCCCTCGCAGCCGGCGGCGCGCAGTGCGGCCTCGTCGAGCGGCAGGTGCTGTTCGCGCGCCTCGGCCGCCAGCACCTCGTCGAGAATCCCCGCGATGTAAGTCACGTAGCAGCGGGGGGACTTGCCGGCGGCGGCGCGCGCGCGCTCATAGGCCTCGGCCATGTAGACGGCCTGGGCGACCGAAAAGCCGAGCGTGGCAATGGTCGGGATGTTCTCGCGGACGAGGGCCTGCATCGCCGCCGCGCCGGCGGGGGTGGCAGGCACTTTGACGATGATGTTTTCGGCCAGCGCCGCCAGCGCGCGCCCCTCGCGGATCATGAACTCGGCGTCGTCGTTGCGGCGCGGGTTCCCCTGGATCGCAACCAGCCCGTGGCGACCGCCCGAGGCTTCGAACAGCGGCCGGAAGATCGAAGCCAGGCGCAGGACCGACCCCTGATAAACCTCCATGATCGCGGCTTCGGGCGCCACGTCCCGCTCGAGCAGCCCATCCAGGCGGGCGAGGAGTTCCTCGTCGTCGGGCGCGATCTTCGCCAGATAGGTCGGGTTCGTCGTGGCCCCGACGGCGCCCAGTTCCATGGCCTGGCGGGCCTGCGCGGGGGTGGCGTTGTTGATCCAGAACTCCGTCGGCGTGGACTGGGCGACCCTGCTGAAATACGCGCCGCTCATCGGACGTTCCTCCTGGCCGGGGAAAGAGCCGGCCGGCAAACAGGCATTGTTATTTGAGGCCGTAGCCGCATTCCGAACCGCCCGAGACGGGGATGACGGCGCCGGTGAGGAAGCTGGCCGCCGGCGAAGCGACAAACACGATCACCCGCGCAATCTCCTCGGGCGTCGCCGTGTAGCCCAGCTGATTGATCCGGCGGCGATATTCCACGATCGCCTCGGCGTTCGGCTGGCGCCGGATCATGGCGTCGGTGGCCGGCGTCAATACGCTGGACGGGCAGACCGAGTTGCAGCGAATGCCGTCGCGGCCGTAGTCGATCGCCATCGCGCGGGTCAGGGCGTCGAGCCCCCCCTTGGCGGCGCAGTAGGCGGCATGGCTCGCCTCGCCGGCGACCCCCGCCATCGACGAGACGTTGACTATCGAGCCCCGCGCGGCGCGCAGGTGGGGATGGGCATATTTGCAGCACAGGAACGGCCCCCGCAGGTTGACCGCGATCAGGCGGTCGAAATCCGCCTCCGGCGTCTCGTGCACGGGCAGCATCGGCTCGATCAGCGCGGCATTGTTGACCAGGACGTCGATCCGGCCAAAGGCGTCGACGGCCGCGGCGATCATCGCCTGGATGCTCTGGCTCGCGGCCAGGTCGGTTGGGTGAAAGACGACGGCCGGCGCGTGGCGCTCGGCGATGGCCGCGCCCGCCGGGTCGATGTCGGCCGCCAGCACGTTCGCGCCCTCCCGGCGGAAGGCCTCCACGCAGGCGCGGCCGATCCCGCCGGCGGCGCCCGTCAGCACCACGGTCTTACCTTCGAAGTCGAGGTTCATCCGCGGATCGACAGCTCCTCCACGAAGCGGTCGGCGAGTTCCTCGTCGAACGGGTAAATCGCCGCCGGAATGCGCTTGAATTTCAGCATCCGCATGTCGCAGGGCGTGGGCCCCGGAATATCCAATAGAAAATAGCCGCGCATCACATCGCGGTAGCCGAAGCGGAAATTCATCATGTTCTTGACGCCGATGAATTTCGCCTGGCGCGGGTCCAGCCCGACGGTTCGCAGCTTCTCGTCGCCCCAATCGTAGGTCGCCACCGACATGATGACCAGCTCGATCGGCGGATGGCTGAA
>MVZB01000293.1 GCA_002068205.1 candidate division BRC1 bacterium ADurb.BinA292 | reverse complement strand
ATGCGGCGCCGCCGCACCGGGCCCGGCCGCCGGCGGCGCATGCCGGTCGGCGCAAGCCAAGCCCATACCTTACGGGAACCCCGGCCCCAAGCGCACGAAAAAAGGGGGAGAATTCCTTCGCGGCAGGCCGCCGGCCCTTCCCCGCAACCTCATGTGGGCCCGACGCGGGCGCCGGCTCTCAGGGGAGGAATCGGTCCGCCCCACCCGGTACGGCCGCCCGGCCCGGGACGGCCCCTCATTGCGACGGAACAGGATGTCGTAATCCGCGCCGATCGTTCCGTCCAGCGTGTCGACCGACTGCCAGACGGCGACCCAGTGGCCGGCGCCGTCGGTCGCCGCGACGGCGGCAAGTTCTAATAACTGTGCTCCCCGAGCCGCACCTTGCCGCGGAAAATCCAGTAGATCGCGGCGGTGTAGGCCAGGACGAACGGGATGCCGATGACGGCGATGAGCAGCATGATGCCGAGCGTCTTCTGCGACGAGGCGGCATTGACGATCGTCAGATTGAACGCATCGCCGAGCGTCGAGCGGATCAGGTTGGGATAGACCCCCATGCCGAACAGGCTGATCAGCGCGGCGATGGCGGCGCACGAACTGAGAAACGCGCGGAACGGCCATTCGTGATAGATCGCGCGCGGGATGTTCGCGATCGCCAGCACGTTAAGCACGACGAGCCCCCAGATCCACGGATAATCCCGGAAGTTGGCGATCATCGACGGGACCGCCGCGAGCGTGTAAACCGTCGTCAGCACGTAAAGGATAATGAAAAACGCAGTGGCGCGGACGATCCAGCCCTTCACCTTGCGCTGCAGGTCGCCCTCGGTCTTCATGTAAAGATAGATCGCGCCGTGCATCGTGAAAATGCTCAGGTTGAACACGCCGACCAGCAGCGGATACGGCCCGAGGAGCGTGAGCAGGTTGCCCTGGTATTCCATGTCGGGGCCGACCGGGATACCGAGCGCCATATTGCCAATGGCGACGCCGAACAGCACCGAGGCGACGATGCTCGCGACGCAGAACGACACGTCCCACATCCGGCGCCACCAGCCCATGGGCTCCTTGCCGCGGAATTCGATGGCGAGGGCGCGGAAGATCAGCATGAACAGCAGCAGGATGAACGGCAGGTAGAACGCCGAGAACGCCGTCGCGTAGGCATGCGGAAAGGCCGCGAACAGCGCCCCGCCGGCCGTCACCAGCCAGACCTCGTTCCCGTCCCAGACCGGCCCGATCGCGTTGATCAGGAGCCGCCGTTCGGTGTCGCCGCGGCTGAACAGGTGGAGCGCGCCGACGCCCAGGTCGAAGCCGTCGAGGATCGCGTAGCCGATCAGCAGCACCCCGACCAGCAGGAACCAGATTTCGTTGAGGATCATCTCAGGCCCCTTCCTGCGCTTCCTCGGTCGCGTGGAACTGCATCTTGCCCCGGCGGCTGATGGCGTCGAGGAAGTCCTCCGGCGGGTGCGGTCCGCCGGCCAGATCGTCCGGCTTCAGCGGTTCGGGGCCCTGCCGGATCTTGCGATCGAGCACATACAGAAAGACGAAGAACAGCGCCAGGTAGATGGCGGTGAACAGGACGAGCGAGACCCAGACCTCGTACGGCTTGACGGCCGGCGAGACGGCGTCGCGCGTGCGCAGCAGGCCGTAAACGATCCACGGTTGGCGGCCGACTTCCGCCGCGCCCCAGCCGACCTGGTTCGCGATGTAAGGGAGGACGACCGCCGGCACGAGCAGCTTCAGATACCACCGCTGCTGAAACAGCGTGCCGCGCCACAGATGGAAGAGCCCCGCCAGCGTGACGGCGACGAAGAACAGCCCCAGCGCGATCATGACGTGGTAGAGCTGGAACGACAGGGCGACGGGGGGCCACTCGTCGCGCGGTCGGCTGTCCAGCCCCGTGACCGGCTTCTCCGTGTCGAGGTGGAGGAGCAGGCTCATCAGGCCGGGGATCCGCAGACCGTAGCGGACCGTCTGCCGCTCATCGTCGGGGAACCCGAACAGGAACATTGGCGTGCGCGGTTCGGTATTGTAAATGGCATCGAAGGCGGCCAGCTTGAGCGGCTGGTGCCGGGCGACGACGCGCGCCGACCAGTCGCCGACGACCAGTTGCGCCAGTGAGGCGAAAGTGGAGACGAGCAGGCCGATGACCAGCGCCCGTCGGGCGAACCGCTGGTGCCGCCCGCGGAGCAGATAGAACGCCGTGATGCTCATCACGAAGAAGCCGGCCAGGATGTAGGCGCCGAGCAGGACGTGGGTCAGCCGCGCCAGCGTGGAGGGGTTAAGCACCGCCTCCCAGAAACTGATCAGCTCGGCGCGCGGCGCGCCGACGTTTTCCACCAGGTGGTAACCGGCCGGCGTCTGCTGCCAACTGTTGGCGACGATGATCCAGACGGCGGAGAAGTGCGCGCCGAGGCAGACCAGCACGGTGGACAAAAAGTGCATCCGCGGCGCCACCTTGTCCCAGCCGAAGAGCAGGATGGCGAGGAAACCGGACTCCAGAAAGAAGGCGAAGATCCCCTCGGCGGCGAGCGCCGCGCCGAAGATGTCGCCGACGAACCGCGAGTAGGCCGACCAGTTCGTGCCGAACTGGAATTCCATCACGATCCCCGAGGCGACCCCCATGGCGAACGTCAGCCCGAAGATCCGCACCCAGAACCGGGTCATCGTTTCGTAAATCACGTTCCCCGTGCGCAGAAACATCCCTTCCATGAAGACGAGAATCAGCCCCAGGCCAATGCTGAGCGGGGGATAGAGGTAGTGGAAGCCGATGGTGACGGCGAACTGGATGCGCGAGAGGAGAACGACCAGATCGGAATCCATGGCGGGCGGCTCGGTGGCGATGGGCGGGGCGGCGCGATCCATCCCCTGCGTACGTATAGGGAAAGGGGGCGGAGAAAACAAGGGAAATGAGGATTCGTTTATCTGTAATGATCGGCGTCCCGCTGGCCCCGTCCTTGCATTTGACGCGGTCACGATGTGGCAGTTTCGACTGACCCGCAATGACCCGACCCTGGCCTTTCGCGGCGGCTGGCGCCACTGGGTGCACTTCGCCGCGCTGCTGGCGGCGCTGGGCCTGGCGACGCTCGCCCTTATCCTGGCGGGCGAGGAGCTCTGGGGCCCCGCCTGGGCCGAGCCCGCCCGCACCTGGCTCTATCGCGTCGCGTTCTGGATCGTGCTGCCGGTGCGCGGCCTCGTTCTGCCGCTGGCCCGCGAGGTCAATCATCATTGGCCGGCGCGCCACTACATGCTGCTGGGGCTGGCTCTGCCGCTATGGTTCGGGGTGCTGGGGTGGATCGCGCATCGGCTCGGTCAGCGCGCGCGCGTGAAATTAGGACGCGGCGGCGAGGCCGCCTCGGCCCGGACCGCGGTTGAACCAGCGCCCGCCGCAACCGTCGCGCAACCCGGCCGGCGCCGGTTTCTGATCGGCGCGGCGCTGGGCGTGGGCGGCGGCGCCGCCGCCGGCGCCGGCGTCTACGGCGTCTGGCTGCTCCCCAGCATGCTGCGCGTGCGCCACTACGACATCCCCGTACCCGACCTGCCGGCGGCGCTCGACGTCTTGCGCGTGGTCCATCTCTCCGATACGCACTACGGCCCGTTCATCTCGCTCAGTTATCTCAAGGAGGTCATCGAGCGGATCAATGCGCTGCGGCCCGATCTGGTCCTGCTGACCGGCGACTATGTCCACCGGACTGAAAATTCGGTCGAGCCGGGGATCGCGGCGCTGGCGGCCTTGCGGGCGCGGCTGGGCGTGGCCGCCGTGCTGGGCAATCACGATCACTGGGAAGGGGCGCCGGCGGTGCGGCGGGCCTTTGCCGCCGCCGACATTCCCCTTGTGGATAACGACCGGCTGTTCCTGACGGTCGACGGCCTCGCGCGGGAACCGGCCGACCCTGCCGACGCGCTGTGCGTGGCGGGC
>MVZB01000292.1 GCA_002068205.1 candidate division BRC1 bacterium ADurb.BinA292 | reverse complement strand
GCCCGTTCTTGGGCGGATTGAGCTCGCCCGGCTGAATCGTCTGCGCCGCCGCCGCCGCGCCCGCGCCCGCCGCATTCTCGTTCGGGGTCTGCATCTGCTCGCTCATGTCGCTTTCCTTTGTTTGAGTCCTCTGGCCTACGCCTCGACCGTTCCCGTGATCTGCAGGGCGCGGGTGCTCTTGTGCGCCCCGATCACCCCCCAGAATTTCCGCTCGCCTTCCACCAGGATCTCCACCGGATGTTCGTAGTCCTCATTCAACTGGATGATGTCGCCCGCCTTCATCTGCAGCAGCTCGCGGCCCGTGATCGTCGCCGTCCCCAGCATCGCCCGCAGCTCCACTGTCGAATCAAGCAGCAGATCGCGCATCCGCTGCGCCGCCGCGTTGTCCATGTCCAGCGGATCGCCGATGAACGTCCCCTTCAGGATGTCCTTGATCGGCTCGATCGTCGCATATGGAATGCAGATCGACAGCGACGAACGCGTCCCCTCGATCACCACATCGCAATCGACCACCGTCACCGGATCGTTCGGCTGCGCGATGTTCACGAACAGAATATTCGTCTCGCTGCTGCCCACCGTCACGGTCAGCGGTCGCACCGGCGCCCACGATTCCGTGTACGCCCGGCAGATGTCCTCGGCCATCTTCACGATCACTCGCGATTCGATCAGCGTGAAGTCCCGGTCCTCGCGCACATCAAACGGTTTGCCGTCCCCGCCGAACAGCAGATCCACCAGCGTCATGATCAGCCGCGCCGGCAGCACCAGTAGCCCCGAGCCCTTCAGCGGCTCCAGCTTCAGCGTGTGCAGGCTTGACGGCTTCTCCAGGCAGCGGCTGAAATCGCCGAAATTGCACACCGTCTGGCTGCAGACCTGGATCTCGACCGCCCGCCGCAGAATCGTCGACAGGCTCAGCCGCAGCAGCCGCGCGAACCGATCGTGGATCGTCTCCAGCGTCGGCAGCCGGCCGCGCAGATAGCGGTCCTGATCCGAAAAATCGAACGCCTGCACCGCTTCGGGTTCCTGATCCTCCCCGTCGTTGCGCGACGTGTCGATCTGGCCGCCCGATATCCCGCCGAGCAGCGCATCAATCTCTTCCTGGGAAAGCACGTTGGCCATCGGTCCCGTCTCTTCCGCGCTTCAGATCCGTTGCACGATCGAATCCAGAATATACACTTCGCGCACCGCGTTGGGCTCCAGCAGGCCGTTGAACCGCGCCAGCAGTTCGCGCTTGAGCCGTTCCTTCCCGGCCGGAAGCTGGATGTCCTCGGGCGACTTACCCGACAGCAGGAACAGCGCCGCGTCGCGCAGCGGCGCCTGGTTCTTCTCGATCTGCGCGCGCGCCTCGGGCGTCGACGCCTCCAGTTGGATCCGGATGCGCACAAACTGCCGCCCCGTCGGGTCGTTCAAATTCGTCGTGATCTCGCGCATCTCGTAGCCCAGATCCACCGGCTCCTGGCCGCCCGTCGCGCTTGCCTCGGCGCCGTGGCCGCCCTTGGCCGCACCATGCCCTTCTTCCGTCCCCGCTTTGTCGCCGGCCTCCTCGCCGTGGCCGCCGGTGGCATCCGCCACGATTTCCTCATCTTCCGCCGTGGCGTGCTCGGCCGTGCCGCTCGCCTGGCCGCGGCCCACCAGCAGGCCGCCCACCCCGGCGCCCGCCACCACGACCACCAGACCGCCAATCATCAGCATCTTCTTGAGCATCTTCGCCAATCCTTGCTCCCCGTGAACTCCGTCGTGGCCGCTCCCGTTGGCCGCGACTCCTTGTTCTTATCGTTCTTCCGCGCGGGAATCGTGAATCGCTTGCGACCGCCGCGGACGCTCCGCCGCGCCGCTCCATGCCGCGCGCAACGCCTCCAGACGCCGTTCGCCCCGCGGCTGCAGTGGCTGGCGCGACGCCAGGATTCGCTCCATCCCCCGCCTCAGCCCTTCCAGCCGGATCGCCTGGTGATGTGATTGCATCGGTATGATTCGCCTCGACTTGATCTTCGGACCCGCGGCACCCCGCAGCTCCGGCGCACGCCCTTTCAACTCCCGTGCCTGCATCGGTCGGCGACGGCCAGACTTCCCCCATTGGGGTGCCACTGAGGACCTAAACTCAATTTTTTCAGTGTTGGATGAAAATCCGTGGCGGTCGACTTCAGGCTCAAGTCGGATGCGACGATCGTCAAAAGATTGACCAACGACGCCGATTATCCCGTCAGACTCATTCAAAATATTGACGATCGGGCGCCCGCAGACACCCCCAGGCAAACCCATCCATATCCGCCCGGTCCGGCCGCGTCCGCGCCACCCCTTCGCCCGAAACCTGAATCCGCCCCCGGCACGACGGCGGCAGCCCAACCAGCGGATCTTCCATGGCCCACCCTTCGTGCCCCCGCCGGAATTCTCCCAGGATCGCTTCATTCTCCGCCTGCGTCGGGCTGCACGTGATCCATACCAGCCGGCCGCCGGGGCGGACGCACCGCGCCGCCGCCGCCAGCAGGCCGCGCTGCAACGCCAGCACCGGCTCCCGGCGGCCGAGCCGCCCATCCCAGCGGATTTCGGGATGGCGCCGCAGCAGCCC
The DNA here is from genome assembly GCA_002068205.1 of candidate division BRC1 bacterium ADurb.BinA292. Classification (GTDB taxonomy): domain Bacteria; phylum Sumerlaeota; class Sumerlaeia; order MVZB01; family MVZB01; genus MVZB01. The sequence continues at coordinate 1,392 of MVZB01000292.1, read as the reverse complement.
CAGTCCCTGGCACGGCGCATCGACCACGACGAGATCAAAGCACTGATTATATTGGGGTTGTGCGGCGAAGTATGCAACTTCGTTAAATTCGACCACCTCGATCCCGCACCCCGCGCCATACAGCCGTGCCAGCGTCGGCGCCAGCACCGCCCGCCGCTCCGCGTCCACCTCCAGCGCCACCAGCCTCCCCTGCCCACCGATCATCTCCCAGAGCTGGCCGGTCTTCCCTCCCGGCGCCGCGCAAGCGTCCAGCACCCGCTCCCCCGTTTGCGCGCCGGTCGCCAGCGTGGCCGTCATCGCCCCTAAGTCCTGAATGGTCAACAGTCCGCGCGCGAAGGCATCGGTTTCCCATGGCAGCTTCTCTCCCCCCAGCCACCGCAGCGCCCAGGGCAAGCCCTCATCGGCCGCAGTCGGCACCCCCTCACTCCGGAGCGCCTCCACCACCTCTTCCGGCGTTGATTTTAAAAGGTTTCCCCTCAGCCAGACCGGCGCCGGCCGTTCCGTCAGCGCCGCCAGCACGGCTTCCCCCTCCCCCGCTCCGTAGGCCTCGCGAAACTCCCGCAGCACTTCCGGCGGAACCGAAAGTCGAGCCGTTTCAGGCATCTGCGTCAGATACGGATCCGCCGCCAGCGCCGCCGGTCCGCGCGGCAGCCTCGGCATCAACCGCCGCATCATCGCATTGATAAATCGCGCCGACCCCGGCCCGCCCGCCAGCCGACCCAGTTCGACCGCCTGCTGCCCGATAGCGTAGTCGGGCGCGCCCGCCTGATACATCCACTCATAGGCCGCCAGCCGCAGCACCCATTTGATCGGGTCCGGTGTTTCGTTGAAACGAAACAGGTTATCGCGCGCAAGAAAAGCATCCACGACCCCGAGCCGGCGCAGCAACCCGCGCACCAGCGCATCGGCCTGCGCGCGCGCCCGCCGGTCCCCGACGGCCCCCCCGCCAACCGGCGGATTGCCCTCCGCCGGCTCCACCACAAGCGCCGTCGGCGAACTACGCCCCACCGCGCATAACCGCCGCCAGGCCAGTCTTCTCGATGCCGACACCGCCCCGCCCCGGCGCGGCGTTCCCCCCTCGCTCACGACTCGTGTTCGCGCGGCGCCTCGCTCGTCCGCAACCGCGCCCGCATCGCCTGGCGGTAAGCCCGGTAGCGCCGCCGCCGGATCGGCCGCATCAGCGCGAAGAACACCCCGCCCAGCACGTAAAGCCAGATGAACGAGGCCCCTACCAGCAGCAGGTGCTCCTTCACCATGAACAGCAGCGTGATGACCACGACGATCGCGACCAGAATCTCAAACGGCTGGCGGTCGGCCAGGTTCAAGCTCTTGAACCCGACATACGGCACCTTGCTCACCATCAGATAGGCCAGGCCCACCATCGCCGGCGGG
>MVZB01000291.1 GCA_002068205.1 candidate division BRC1 bacterium ADurb.BinA292 | reverse complement strand
CGCCGGGCTCACACCGGCGCCGGGCTCATGTCAACATCAAAAGCTTTTCGCCGCGATCCCTAGCCGGTCCGATACGTGCCCCGGGCCCACGCCGGCGGCTTTCGCTGTGAAGCGCGCGGGGGGCTGTGCGAGGATGAACTCCCATGCCCCGCCGCCGCAACCCCAATGCCCCGGACCCGGTCGACGAGCGGCTGGCCGAGAAGCTGGCGGCGTCGATCGCGCAGGCGCGGCTGGCCGAGAAGATCCAGGCGCGGGGCCGCCCGCCCGTGCCGGGGCAGCATGTCGCCGGGCCGGACCTGTGGACGGTGCTGTATTTCAGCCTGTGGCTGACGGCCGCGCTGCTGGCGGCGCTGGTCGCCTTCGGGCGGCCGATCGATCCGCTGCTGGGGCTCGCGCCGCGGGACCTGCAACCGTTGACGAGCGGGCGGATGATCGAGCTGGTCGGCTGGACGCTGGGACTCGGGCTGACGGCCTGGCTGGCCGCGCGCAACCGGATTGAGATGCACGATCTGCTCGTCGGGCTGAGCGTGAAGGAACGCCTTGTTCCGCTGGTGTTCACGCTCGTGTTCTTCCTGACGCCGATGTTTCCGGAGTCGACGCAGGTGCTGCGCCACGGGTTCCTGTGGGCGACGCCGTTTCTGCTGCTGCTGGCGGCGACGCCGTCGATGACGCGGCGGCTGCTGGCGTGGATGCTGGCCGGGGCGTGGTTCTGCGCGGGGGGCGTGGGGGGCGCGGCGGGCGCGGCGCTGGTGCTGGGGTTTGCCGCGGCATGGCTGCTGGCGCTGGGGGCGACGCACTTTGCCTACCTGGGCGATCCGCACGGCCTGGGGGGCTGGTGGTCGGCGCGGCGGCTGGCGCGCAACACGGTGCTGACGGCGCTGCCCGCGCTGCTGGCGGCCGTGGTGGTGTGGTGGGCATGGCCGCAAAGGATGCGCCGCGGAGGAGGAGCGACCGACGCGGCCGGGCCGGGGGCGCCGCCGGGGGGGCGGCCGACGCCGGCGATGGACGGGTTCGACGCCGCCGAGTTCGTCTACCGCGGCGTGCTCGGCATCCTGGCGATCATCGCGCTGGTCATCCTGATGGTGCTGCTGCGGCGGTTCTTCCGGCGGCGGCTGCGGGTGCGGATGGAGGGGGACTTCCTGCCGGGGCAGATCGGGCAGCTTGAGCAGCGGCCGCTGGAGGACGCGCCGGCGCGGGCGCGGCTGAGCGGACTGCGCGGGCGGATCGTCGGCCAGTGGGCGCGCTGGGCGCGGGCGATGGGCCGCGAGGTCGAGGGGCGGCGGGCGGGGGAAAGCGCCGCGGAGTTCGCCGCGCGGCTGGCGCGCGAAAACCCCGCCGCCGCGCCGCCGGCCGAGCTGACCGCGCTGCTGGAGCGGGCGCATTACGGGGAGACGGAACCGGCGCCGGCCGACGCCGAAACGATGCGCCGGCTCGTGCAGGAAGAGCTTTCGCGCCAGAGCCTGCGGCGCCAGCAGCCGGTGGACGAGGGGGAATGATTTTGAGGCCGGCGCGGCGCGGCTCAAACGAAGAGCTGGTCCTCGGTGAAGAAGAGCGGCAGTTCGCGCGCGGCCGAAGCGGGGGAATCGGAGCCGTGGACGAGATTTTCGGTGGTGGAGAAGGCGAGGTCGCCGCGGATCGTGCCGGGAGCCGCTTCGAAAAATTTGGTCTTGCCCATCATCGCGCGGACGACCTCGATCGCCATGTCGCCCTCGACGGCGATGGCGACGACGGGGCCGCTCGTGATGAACTCCTTGAGTTCGGGAAAGAAGGGTTTTTCGACGTGTTCGGCGTAGTGGCGCTGGGCGAGGGCGTCATCGAAGCGCAGCATGCGCAGGCCGGCGATGCGCAGGCCCTTGCGCTCGAAGCGGCCGATGATTTCGCCGACCAGTCCGCGGCGGACGCCGTCGGGTTTGACCAGAACCAGGGTTCGTTCAAGTGCCATCGGGTGTTCCTATCTATCGTGAGAGTTGGATTGATGGGGAAGGGGCGTAAGGGACATCAGGGACATCAGGGGAATCAGGCGAGGGATTCGCGAGGATTTCGAGTCGTTCTGTCGTCCCTCCGGGACTCTTGCGCTGCCTTGTTTCCGTTTTCCCGCCACTGAAGTGGCTGAAGTCTGCCGTCCCTGGGGAGACTGGCTGATTGCTGAGTCCGGCAGCGACGCCTGAGGTCCGATCGGTGACTCAACCCGATCAGGGGGCGATTACCCGCCGCCGTTGAGGGCGTGCTGGATCTTGGCGTTGACATCGTGGCGGACCAGTTCGCCGGCGGTTTTGATCGCGCTGCGGATATGATGGGCGTCGGAGGCGCCGTGGCTGACGATGCTGATGCCGTTGACGCCGAGCAGCGGGGCGCCGCCGTATTCCGAGGCATCGAGCTGGCTGCGGAAGCGGCGCAGCGTCGAAAGGAGCGGGATCGCGCCGAGCGTGGTGAAGAGATTTTTCTTCAGCTCGGCGCGCAGGTGGCCGGTCATCATCGAGACGAGTCCCTCGCCGAACTTGAGGAGCGCATTGCCGACGAGGCCGTCGCAGACGATGACGTCGACCTTGCCGGTGAAGGCATCGCCCCCCTCGACGTTGCCGATGAAATTGAGCGGGCTGTCGGCCAGGAGCTTGAACGTTTGCTGGAGGATGTCGGTCCCCTTGCCGTCCTCGGAGCCGATGTTGAGCAGGCCGACGCGGGGGGACCGGCGGCCGATGATCTCGCGGGCATAGATCGAACCCATGACGCCGAAGTCGTAGAGGTGCTGCGGGCGGCAGTCGATGTTGGCCCCGACGTCGAGCAGGACGACCGGGTGGTGCGGGACGGGGATGATCGTGGCGAGCGAGGGGCGCGAGACGCCGGGGAGCGGCCGCCACTTGGTGACCATCATGGCCAGGGTGGCGCCGGTGTTGCCGGCCGAGACGACGGCATCGGCCTCGCCGTTCTTGACCAGGTCGGCGGCGACGGCGAGCGAGGAGGATTTCTTGCGCAGGGAAGCCTTGGGGACCTCATCCATGCCGATGACGGTATCGGCGTGGACGATCGAGAGGCGCGGGTGAAGCGCCTGCTCGCGGATGAGGATGTTTTCCAGGGTTTCGGCGTCGCCGACCAGGATGACGTGATGGCGGGTCTCTTCGACCGCCTGGATCGCGCCTTTGACCGGGGGCTCCGGGCCGAAATCGCCCGCCATGGCGTCCAGGGCGATCCGCATCGGCGGTCATTCCCCCCGCGGGTTCAGCTCGTCACGGTCGTGCGATAGCTGCGCCCGTTGTATTGTCCGCACGAGGGGCAGGCCTGGTGCGGCCGACGCGCGGCGCCGCAATTTTTGCAGCGGCTGGGGCTGTGGGCTTGGAGCAGCTTGTGCGTGCGCGCCTTGTCGCGCTTGCTCTTGCTGTGTCGTCGGCGCGGGACCGGCATGGTTCGGACTCCGAAAGCGGGGGCTCGCCGCGGCGGTCGGGGCGAGGCAACCCGATGAGATGGCAGCGTTGGGTGCGTGCGCGCGCTGCGTGGGGGACGGCAAAAAAAGCGGCCGGGGCGCCAGCGGCTTCCCTGGCCGGATCGCCGCCCTCGGCAGCGATAACCTCACCATGCTACGCACGGGGGGCGCGATGTCAAGTTTTTCGAGGGGGCGGGAGGCGGAGGCGGAAGGCGGGAGGAGGATGGGGCGGGGAAATGGGGATCCCGAAAGGCACGAAAGGGCGTCGGGGAGTGGGCTGGAATTGCGGCGGCGCCAGGGCCGGCAAGCATGGCGGCGGTCGCAGGCGGTGGTTGATCTGGCGGACGGCGCGTTTTCGAGAGCCGAGGACGAGGGACGAGAGCCGAGAGCCGAATTCCGGGGAGGCCGTTGGGGGCGGGGACGAGGACGAAAGGCGAGGGGCGATTGCTGGGGGTCAGAAGGTGGTGGGGAGGCAGTCTTCCTGATCGTCGTCGTTGTCGAGTTCGTCGCTCAGCTCCATGATTGGCTTTTTGCCGCCCAGGGGGA
>MVZB01000290.1 GCA_002068205.1 candidate division BRC1 bacterium ADurb.BinA292 | reverse complement strand
CGCCCCGCGGGTGGGTGCTGAAACGGTGGGGAGTGAGGCGCGAAAAATGGGGGTTTTTCGAGAGCCGAGGACGAGGGACGAGAGCGGAGAGCCGAATTTTGGGGGAGGCCGTTGGGGGCGATTACGAGGACGAGGACGAGGGACAGATCCTGGGTGGCCCGATGAGAGCCGGTCACGAGGACGAGGGACGATATTGAAGCGTGGGAAGGATGCTGCGCGTGAGTGAAATGACGACCCAGGTCGAGTTGACGCCGCGCCAGATCGTGAGCGAGCTGGACAAGTTCATCGTCGGGCAGGCGGAGGCCAAACGCGTGGTGGCGATCGCGCTGCGCAACCGGACGCGGCGGCGGCGGCTGGACGAGGCGCTGCAGGAAGAGGTGATGCCCAAGAATATCATCATGATCGGTCCGACGGGGGTGGGCAAGACGGAGATCGCGCGGCGGCTGGCGCGGCTGGTGCGCGCGCCGTTCGTCAAGGTGGAGGCGACGAAGTACACCGAGGTCGGCTATGTGGGGCGCGACGTGGAATCAATGGTGCGCGATCTGGTCGAGACGGCGGTGAACATGGTGCGCGAGGAGCAGATCGAGGCGGCGCGGCCGCGGGCCGAGAAGCGGGCGCGCGAGCGGTTGATCGACCTGCTGCACAAGGGTCCGCAGGGGGGCGGTCGGCGGCGGTTCCTGGGCGGGTTCGGCACGCGCACCGAGGCGCAGGTGGAGGGGGGCGAGGCCGACGAGGAGCCCGACGGCGAGGAACTGCGGCGCAACCTGGAGAAGCTGCTCGACGAGGGTCGGCTGGAAGACCGCGAGGTGGAGTTCGAGGTGACGGCCCGGCCGGTCGTCGACGGGATGTTCGGGATGATCGGCGTGGATGAGCAGATGCTGGGCGGCCTGCGCGAGATGATGGAGAAGATGATGCCGCAGAAGCGCAAGCTGACGCGGATGAAGGTGCGCGAGGCGCGCAAGGTGCTGTTCGATGAGGAAGTCGAACGGCTGCTGGACAGCGAGAAGATCAAGCTGATCGCGCTGGAGCGGGCCGAACAGAACGGCATCATCTTCGTGGACGAGATCGACAAGATCGCGGGGCGGCATGCCGGCCAGGGGCCGGATGTCTCGCGCGAGGGGGTACAGCGCGACATTCTGCCGATCGTCGAGGGATCGACCGTCAACACGAAGCACGGGGCGATCCGGACCGATCACATTCTGTTCATCGCGGCCGGAGCGTTTCACGCCACGAAGCCGTCGGATTTGATCCCGGAGCTGCAGGGCCGGTTTCCGCTGCGGGTGGAGCTGGAGGCGCTGCAGGTGGAGGATCTGAAGCGGATCCTGGTGGAGCCGGAGAACTCGCTGATCAAGCAGTACGTGGCGCTGCTGCGGACCGACGGGGTGGAGCTGGAGTTCACCGACGACGCGATCGATGAGCTGGCGCGGAGCGCGGCGGCAATCAACGCGCAGTCGGAGAACATCGGCGCGCGGCGGTTGCACGGAATCCTGGAGCGGGTGCTGGAGGATGTGTCGTACGACGCGCCGGACGAGGCCCGCGGCCGGGTCGTGGTCGATGCGGAATACGTCAAGGAACGGCTGAGCAAGCTGATGGAGGACAAGGATTTGAGTCAGTTTATTCTGTGAGGGGAAGGGGAAGGGACACAAAGGACATCAGGGCCATACACGGTTGTCAGGGGCGGGTGTGGAAGGGGGTCCCGGAAGCCGCTTGAAAGTGGAGGGGGAGGGGATTATAAACAAGGCGAAGATTTGGTGAAAATGGAGAGCGGCGGATGGCGCTGACGGAATCATATCAGGGACTGGCGCGCAAATGGCGGCCGCAGACATTCGCCGACCTGGTGGGTCAGGAGGCGGTGGCCAGGTCGCTGCAGAACGCGCTGCGGACCGGCCGGGTGTCGCACGGGCACCTGCTGGCGGGGCCGCGCGGGGTGGGCAAGACGACGTCGGCGCGGCTGCTGGCCAAGGCGATCAACTGCGCGCAGGGCCCGACGCCGGAGCCGTGCGGCGCGTGCCGCCACTGCATCGACATCGCGCAGGGCACCGATCTGGACGTGCTCGAGATCGACGCGGCGAGCAACACGGGGGTCGACAACATCCGCGACCTGCGCGAGCGGATCGTGCAGGCGCCGTTCGCGGCGCGCTACAAGGTTTACATCATCGACGAAGTCCACATGCTGTCGACGGGGGCGTTCAACGCGCTGCTGAAGACGCTGGAGGAGCCGCCGCCGTTCGTGGTGTTCATCTTCGCCACGACGGAACTGGAGAAGGTGCCCGAGACGATCCGGTCGCGCTGCACGCTGCATGCGTTCCGGCGGATGAACGCCGAGGACATTGCGCGGCGGCTGGACCAGGTGGCCGAAGGCGAAGGGGTGGAGCTGGAGCCGGCGGGGCGGCGCGAGCTGCACGGCCTGATCGCGCGGTCGGTCGAGGGGGGAATGCGCGACGCGCTGGTGATCTATGACCAACTGCTGGCGATGACCGAGGGCAAGCCGGACGCGGAAGCGGCCGCGCGGCTGCTGGGACTAGCCGATCAGTCGGCCCTGGCGCGCGCGACCGAGTGGCTGGCCGAGGGGAACGCCGCCGGGCTGCTGGAGTTGATCGAGGATCTGGTGACTCGGGGACGCAGCCTGGAGCGGTTCATCCGGAGCCTGGTGGCGTATCAGCGCGACATCCTGCTGCTGCAATCGGGCGTGGGCGACAAGCTGGTGATGACGACCGGCGAGGCGCTGGGCGAGGCCCGGCGGCTGGCCGAGGCGATCAGCCCGGCGACGCTGTATAATATTCTGAATCAAATGTTCGAGCTGGAGGAACGGATCAAGGGTTCGTCGCAGGCGCGGTTCCTGATTGAATTCACGTTTCTGCGGGTGGCGGCGATCAAGCCGGTGGTGCCGATCGATGAGATCGTGAAACGGATCGGGGCGCTGCCCGAGGAGGCCTTTGAGTCAGCGGGCCGCGCGACGAGCGCCGCCGCCGCACGGAGCGCAGCGGCCGGGAGCGACGACCCGGCGCGACGCGAGGCGCACGCGGCGACCGAGACGGGGACGGCGGAGCCGGCGGCGAGCGTGGCGGAGACGTCCGCGGCGGAGTTGCGGCGGCCACGCGCGGCGGTCGGCGGCCGGGGAGTGGGCGCGGGACGGGCGCCGGCGTTCATGGATTCAGCCCCGCCGATGGAAGCGGCGGAGGTCGCGGCCGCGCGGAGCGAAGAGGAGAGCCCCGCGGCGGGGGCCGCGAGCGTCGGCGAGATAGTCGCGCCCGAAGCGCTCCTCCCGCGATTGCTGGCGCAGTGCAGCGAGAACGCGCGCGGGCTGGTGCGGCGCTACCTGGTGAAAGCGGCGGGTTGCGAGCTCGGCGCGGCCGCGCTGAAGATCTACTGGCGAGCCGAAGACGGGTTTTCGCGACGCATTCTGGAGAATCCCGAGAACATCGGCGTGATGGAACAGGCGCTGGCGCGGCTGTGCGGGCGGCCGATGAAAATCACGCACCTGGATGCGCCCGCCGGGCTTACGGCGGCGCCGGCGCCGGAAGGGACGGCCGCCGGGGGCGCGAAGGCGGCCGCGGCGCAGCGGACGGCGCCGACCCTGGCCGACAGCGCGCCGCCGGTCGATGACGAAATGCCAATGGAAAATGATGCGGTGGAAGAGGAGAATTCCATTGGAATTGCGGAGGCGGGGACCGAGCGCGCCGTGACCAGGGCGAGCGTGGCGCGGGCGCCGGTCGACCGGCGTACGGCGAAGGAACGGGCGCAGGCGCTGATGGCGCGCGATGGCGAAATCGCGCGGCGGGTGAAGCTGCTGCGCGAGATGTTTCGCGGCCAGATTATCGATGAAACGGGACAGCCGATCTCGGTCTAGGCCGTTGGCTGGTTGGCCGGGCGGCGACCGGCGTCGGGGCGGAATCCGGCGGAGCGGACGGATTTTGTGTGGGCGCCGGTTATTCGTCTTCGCGCCAGACGCCGGCCGCGTCGGGTGAGAGATCGATCGTGCGCGGCGCGGGTGAGGCGGCGCGGCGGGGGG
>MVZB01000289.1 GCA_002068205.1 candidate division BRC1 bacterium ADurb.BinA292 | reverse complement strand
CACCTCCGCCGGATCCATCCGCCGCAGCTTGACCCCCGACTCCTGAAACAGCCGCGCCGTCACGTCGTCCATCGCGTAGACGTCGCGGTAGACCACCTCCGCGATGCCGGCATTGATGATCGACTTGGCGCAGTAGGAGCAAGGGCACAACGTGCAGTAGAGCGTCGCCCCGCGGATCCGCACGCCGTGCGCCGCCGCCTGGATCAGCGCGTTCTCCTCGGCGTGGACCCCCAGGCAGGCCTCCAGCGAGCCCCCCGAATCGGCCACCGACGACCCTCGCGGGCAGCCCCCGTCGCAGCAGTTGGTGATCCCCTTGGGCGTGCCGTTGTAGCCGGTCGACAGGATCTGGCGCTCCAGCACGATGACCGCCCCGACGCGCCGCTTGACGCAGTTGCCGCGCATCGCCGCCACCTCGGCCATCATCATGAAATACTCATCCCACGACGGCCGCGGCAGGAAGTACTCGAACAGCGCCCGGCCGAGGAATTTGACGACCCGTTCGCGGAATTCCTCCAGCGTGGCGTTGTTCTCGATCCGATCGTCGGCCAGTTCGCGGCAGGCGGCCAGCGCCTGCGCCGCCGGATCGCCCCCCTCGGGGCGCATCTGCTGATCTTCCGCCGCCGCGAAGTCCTCGAACGTCGGCGGGTCCCCCTCGCGCCCCCGGCTGAGCGAGCGCTCGAACCGCAGCCGCTGGTCGGCCTCGACGAAGACCATCACGAAATCGGGGCGTTGGCGCAGATTGGCGATCTCCGCCGGGTGGCGGATCGACGTGACGACCCAGTTGCGGGCGTAATCCATCCGCTCCAGCGCGCGCGCGGCCAACACGCCCGGGCCGGCTTCGCGCCGCAGTTCGTTGCCCACGCGCGTCAGATTGGCGATCGTGATCGCCTCGCCGCGCTCGCGCAGCTCCTCGCGCAGCATGTCCGACAGCGAGATGTGCTCGAACCCCTTGGCCTGCAGCACCGCCGCCAGGGTATCCTTGCCCGAGCAGAAAAAACCGGTCACGCCGACGATCATGTTGCCCTCCGCTGCGCACGCTGGATCCGGCCGTGAAGGCGCGGCGCACCGCTTGCCCCGCCCCGGCCAGCCCCCAAAGTCTAAGCCGCGCCGGCGCGAAATTCGAACGCGAAAAACCCGCTCGGGCGATTAACAAGCCATGGCGAGGACCGTACGGACGGATCTCAGTCCCAGAAGGAACAAGTAGGGAATACTTCACGAACCGAAAGACTGGCGATAGATATCCTTACGATCCCCAATCGCAATGACCAGGATCAGTAATCGGTCATCACGAATCTCGTAGATGATGCGGTAGGTCCCAACCCGGACTCTCCAAGCATCTCGACCGATGAGCTTCTTGCAGCCAGAAGGGCGCGGGCATTCGGCGAGTTGGTAAATAGCCTCGATGATGCGCTTCTGATTCTCTCGATCGATCCTCGCCAATCGCTATTGAGCCGAGCGAAGGATTTCAATCTGATACGCGGTCACTCAACCCGCCCCTGGCGAATCTCGCGCACGGCCTGATCAAACGGCAACGCATCCTGAGCCTGGTTCCGGGCTTCGTCATAGGCGCGGAGATCTTCAAGGTCCTCCAGCGCCTCCAGAATTCGCTCCCACTCGGCCAGCGGCAGCAGAACGGCCTTGGGGCGGCGCTGCGCATCAACCACGTATTCCGGATGCAGATCGACCATGTTTCACCTCGCTCTGAATTATCCCACAGGGCCGCTCTTTTGCGCAACGGACGCGCATCCGACCCACCCGACCGCGAGGCGCCCTGATCGATCACGCCGAAAACATCGCGGCGGATCATCTTGGCAGCCTTCGCGCCAGCCGATGCCAGCCCAGGCCGGCGGCGATCAGCAGCAGACCGCTCAGCCAGATCCGCTGTTCAACCCAGAACGCCAGGAACAGGCAGCCCGCCAGTCCGGCCGCGGCCACCCAGCGCGGGAACAGCCGCGCCGGCGGCGGCAGCGCCAGCGCCGCGGCGTTCGTGATCGCATAGTAGATCAGCACTGTGAACGCGCTGAACGACCAGGTGGTCCGGACGCTGCCGATCAGCGTCAGCCCCGCGATCAGCCCGCCGACGGCGACGACGGCGGCGACGGGCGTGGCGCCGGACCGATCCAGCCGCGCCAGCGCGCGTGGCGCGTCGCCCCGCCGCCCCATCGCCAACAGCACCCGCGACAACCCCAGCAGCAGATTGAGCAGCACGCCGAGCATCGCCGTCGCCGCGCCGACGGCGACCAGCGCCGGCAGCAGCGGGATGCCGAACTGGCGCGCCGCCAGCGCGAGCGGCGCCGCCTCGCCCGCCGCCGCCCGCTGGAGAAACGCCGAACCGACCGAACCGACGCCCGCCGCCGCGACGCCGACGTAAATCACGCCGGCGACAAGCAGCGTCGCGATGATCGCCCGCGGGATGGTCCGCCGGGGATCGGCGACTTCCTCCGCCAGCGTGGCGATGCGGCCGTAGCCGGTGTAGGCCACGAACATCAGCGCGCAGGCGTGCAGCAGATTGGCCGCGACCTCGCCGGCGCCGTCGCCCGCGAAGAAGGGAGTGTAGAATCCCGTCCCGCCCCGGGCCGCCTGCACCCCCAGGCCCGCGAGGGTGAACGCGATGAGCGACAGCAGCGTGATCGCCACGATCGCGATGTTCAGTCGGCTCGACCGGCGCATGCCCGAGAGGACGACGCCGGTCAGCAGCGCGACCGTCACGCAGGCGACCACGGGTCTTCCGCCCGCGAACAGGCCGGTCGACGCGGTCAAGTAGCCGGCAAAGCCGAGCGCGGCCGTCGCCGCCGAGGCCGACTTGGCCAGCACGAACATCCAGCCGGCCGTGAAGCCCAGCGACGGCCGCAGGTATTCGTAGCCGTATTCGTAGGTGCCGCCACTGACCGGATGCGCGGCGGCGAGCTGCGCCGACGACAGCGCGTTGAACGCCGCCAGCACCGCCGCCAGCGCCAGGGCGACGATCACCGCCGGACCGGCGATCCCCGCCGCCAGGCCGATGCTGACGAAGATCCCGGTCCCCAGGATCGACCCCAGTCCCATCATCACGGCGTCCATCAGCCCGAGTTCGCGCCTGAGCATCCCGGCCCCTCCGTCCCAATTCGTCCCTCGTCTTCGTGCCCGCCCTCAACGGCCCATCCCAAAATCCGTCTCTCGAAAATCCCCAAGATCCGGCCTTGGAACACCGCCGGTTTAACGTTAGGCTGCTCCTACCCCATCCTCCTCGGCCAACGGGGAGGCCGCAACCGCCACCGACGAGCGATCGGATGAAGCCGGATCGACCGCTGCGCGTCCTGCGCGTCATTACCTGGCTACCGGTCGGCGGCATCGAACGCCGGCTAGTCGCCACGCTGCCGCGCTTCGACCGCGAACGGTTTGAGCTGTCGCTCGTCTGCATCCGCGAGCGCGGGGCGCTGGCCGACGAGCTCGAAGCCGCCGGCATCCGCGTCGACTGTATCCCCTTCCGTAAGCGGTGGGATCCGCGCGCCCTGCGCCAACTGACTGAGCTGATGCGCGAGCGCCGAATCGACATCGTTCATAGCCACATGTACCGGAGCAACGTGCCGGCGGCGGCGGCGGCGCGCCGCGCCCGCATCCCGGTCGTCTGGGCCCAGGTCCACAATGTCGGCACCTGGGAGACGCGCCGCCAGATCTGGACCGATCGCTGGCTCTGCCGCTGGCGCACCGGCGTGATCGCCGTCAGCGAGAAAGTCCGCCGCGACGTAATGGCCACGCTGAACCTCCCCCCCGAACGCGTGCCGGTCGTCTACAACGGCGTCGATCTGGCGCGGTTCGCCGCCGCGCGCCCCCGGCGGCCCGCCGTGCGCGCCCGCGAGCAGGTCGGCGAGCACGACGTCGTCTTCCTCTTCGCCGCCAGGCTGGTCGAACAGAAGCGCGCGACCGACCTGCTGAGGGCCTTCGCCGACTTGCAGCAACAGCCGGGGGGCGAGCGCCTGCGCGCGTGGATCGTCGGCGACGGCCCGCTGCGCGAACAACTGGAACGGCAGGCCG
>MVZB01000288.1 GCA_002068205.1 candidate division BRC1 bacterium ADurb.BinA292 | reverse complement strand
TCTCCAAAAACGCAATTCCCCTCATCCGCCCGCCGTGCTTAAATAGCTGCGCAGGGGGCCTTGCCGGCCTGTCCCGCCTCGCGCGGCCAGGTTCCCCCCGCAGCCCAACCCCGCCTGCCCGTTGTCCAGACATGCGAGCTACCCTCCTGATTGCCTGCTGCCTGATGATCGCCGCGGTGGTCTATGCCGCCACCGTGCAGGAACAGAATCAGACGGGTCTCAACCATCTGGAAGCGGGCCGCTACGCCGAAGCGGTCGCCGCGTTCGACGCCGCCCGCCGCCAGCTCCCCGGCAACGACGCTCTCGAGCAGAATCTCTCCTATGCCTATAACGCCTGGGGGGTCTCGCTCAGCGAGGCCGGCCGTTTCCGCGAAGCCCTGGAGAAGCTCGAAGCGGCCCGCCGCCTCCGACCCGAGGATCCCCTCCTCAAGACGAACCTGACCACCGTCCTGGTCAATTGGGGAACACAGATGGCCAACCAGGGCGACCTGACCGAGGCCGACCGGCTGCTGAACCAGGCGACCCAGACGGCGGCCCCGGCGGCCCAGGATGAGATCCGCAAGCGGCGCTCACAGGTCGCCTTCCAGCGCGCCCAGCGCGAACGCGAACGCAACGAAACCACCCGCGCCCGGCGCAACCTCGAGGAAGCCCTCGAACTCGATCCGCGCAACGTCCACGCCCTCCTCGAACTCGCCGATCTCTTCTACCAGCAGGGCGACACGCTCACCGCCCTGGACCACTGGCTCGCCGCCGACCAGATCGATCCGCAGGTCCCCGGCCTGGCCGACCGCATCGAGCGAGCGTTTCGCGAGGCCGAGTCCGAGGCCGGCTTCGAAAGCCGCTCCAATCGCCATTTCACCGTCTCATATGAGGGCGAGGTCAACGATCAGGCCGCCGAGAAGGCCCTTGCCATCCTCGAGGAAGCCTACATCCTTCTCGCCCGCGAGCTGCGCTACCGCCCCGAGCGCAAGATCAACGTCGTCATCTACACCCACGAGCAGTTCGCCACCGTCACCATTTCGCCCCACTGGACCGGCGGGCTCTACGACGGCAAGATCCGCATTCCGCTCCCCGGCGGGCCGCTCGCGGCGAACCAGGAGGAACGCCTCCGCGCCGTCCTGATCCATGAATACGTTCACGCCCTCGTCCATGCCATGGCCCCGCGGGCCGAGGTCCCCTCGTGGTTCAACGAGGGGCTGGCGATGTATTACGAACTGCCCGAGGCCGAGCAGCGCCGCCGCGCCGCCGCCGACCGCAACCTGCTGGCCGAGCTCGCCGAGGACGACGCCCTGCCTGCCGTCCACACGCTCCCCACGCAGTTCGCCGCCATGCGCGATCAGGCCGCCGTCGAGCAGGCCTATCGCGTCTCGCGCGGCTTCGTTCACTGGCTGATGGATCGCTACCGCACCCCGAAGATCCTCGAGCTGTTGCGCGAGGTCGCCGACGGCGCCGAATTCAACCACGCCGTCGAGAAAACCTACAACCGCACGCTCGCCGAGCTGCACGAAGACTGGCGCGCCTCACTCCTCTAACCCCCCGCCCTTGGAAACGCCACGCTCCTGATGGGAACGCCACGCTCCTGAGTGGCTTCGCCCCCAAAGTCCTCACCCAAAAAACTCGGCTCTCGTCCCGCGTCCTCGGCTCTCGAAAACCCCAATTGCATTCGCTGTGGTTCATGACCAACCCAAACAATCAAATTCCGTCCGCTCCGTCGGATTCCCCCCCACTCCCCGCATCCCGGAGGGATGCCAGGGCGTCGCCGGCAATTGAGCACAGCGGCAATACCGGCCATGTCCGGATCAAATTCCAGCCCCGACCCACTATATTCCGCTATCCCGGCGTCCCGCCGCCGCCCCCGCCGCTCCGCGCTTTTTTCCGTGGCATCGCCCGTCGCCGCGTTTATGCTGTCAGGTGCGCGCGCCCGCCGGCGCGCCCGTTTCGTGATCCGTATGGCCCGACCGATGCCCGAATCCCCCAGCCCCGCCCTCTCGATCGTCGTCCCCGTCTACAACGAAGAGGAATGCCTCCGCGAGGTGATGGAGGAACTGCGCGCCGCGCTCGACGCCGCCGGCCTCACCGACTGGGAAGCGATCATGGTCGACGACGGCTCGCGCGACCGCTCCCCCCAGATCGCCCGCGAGCTCGCCGCCGCCGACCCCCGCTTCCGCCTCATCCGTTTCACAACCAACTGCGGCCAGACCGCCGCCTTCGACATGGGCTTCCGCTCCGCCCGCGGCCGGCTGGTCGGCATGATGGACGCCGACGGCCAGAACGACCCGCGCGATTTCCCCCGCCTGATCGCGGCGCTCGAGCAGCGCGGCGTCGACATGATCTGCGGCGTCCGCCAGAAGCGCCAGGATTCTTTCGTCCGCCGGATCAGCTCGCGCATTGCCAACGGCGTCCGCAACTGGGCGACCCAGGAACAGGTGACCGACGTCGGCTGCTCGATCCGCGTCTTCCGCCGCGAGTGCTTTCACCGCATCAAGCTCTACGAAGGCATGCACCGCTTCTTCCCGACCCTCTTTCGCATTGAGGGCTACACCATCGGCGAAATCCCCGTCAATCACCGCCCGCGCACCCGCGGCGTCTCCAAATACGGCATTCACAACCGCCTCTGGCGCGGCCTGCGCGATCTGTTCGCCGTCCGCTGGATGCAGCGCCGCGCCCTGCGCTACCAGGTTCGCACCGAAGATTGAACGCGTGATGATCCAAGACTGGCGCGAACAACCGGCGATTGCCTGTTACTGAATCGGTCCGGGGTCGCGGAGCCGGGCCTCTCGCCCGTCGCGCTCCAGGACGATAACCATCCATCGATTCCCTCAGCTTCGAGGGAACATGGCAGCCGATCGGAGCCCTCAGATGAAGGAACGGACGGTCACCCTGGTAATGGCCTCTTGCCTGTCGATCACCCTTTCATGGCTGACGACCTGCTGGTTGGTCCGCGGCATGCCGGGCGAAAAGCCGATTGAAGCGGGAGTATCGCCACAGCAGCCCGATCGGACGGGCCCGATCGCCGAACTGGATGTCGAGAAGCTGATCGTTCGCAGGGAGCTCATTGTCTCCGACACCGGGAAACCCTGGGAGGAGGGCTTTGAGCGCCAGGAGATCCCGCGGGGAGTCTATGCCCGGTCTTTGGGCACGGGAATCGCCGGCGTGGCCGTTCGCGGCCGGTTGATCAAGAGCGAGATTGATGACCCATTTGATGACCGCTTTCACAGCATCAATGGCGATGGGTCGCCGCGCAACGCTCCGGGTCACATCTCATGGAACGTCTGGCAGGAGGACGCCTGGCGTCAGGTCGCCATCATTCAGGGTGAGCGATTGGAGCAAGGTGAATTGGGATTGCAGGGCGAGCATCGCGGCGGCAAACTCCGTTTCCAGACGTTCAGGCCCCGGCACGACGAGCCTTTGACCGATGCGATTATTACCCAGGGTCGGATGTCTGTCGGCGGAGGGGGTTATGGGGGGGGCGGACTTCCCAGCCCCACGAAGGTCCTTGAGCTGTGGGGCGGCGAGATGCAGGCACAGCCGCTTTCCCCGCCCCAGCTTCCGCGAATCGTGGCCGCCGAGGGTTCAGGCGAGAACTCCTATGCCATTGTGGCGCTTGGCGCCGGAGGAGATCGCTCCCAACCCTCGCCCGGCGTCACCGCTCAGGGCTTGGCCACCCTGGAGTGGGACAGCGTTCCGGGGGCCGATGCCTATATCGTCCAGCGTAATGGCCAGGATTACTCCGGCACGCTCTGGATTGAAGGCGCCGTGAAACGCTGGCGGGATGCAGGACAGACTGAGTCCCTCGTCGTGGAGCAGTAGATCCTCAGAGAAGAACCCCGCGGGAGCACCTTCCGGCCCCCGGACGCGAACTCGGCCCTTTTCGCTGAATACCGTTCCCCATCCTGTCAAGGCCCCCAATGAGTGAACCCACTGAACAGCCCTCTGAGTCGCTGATCCCCACCCGCTGGCTCCTCTTCTTTCTCCTCGTCGCCTTCTTTGCCTGGGGCGCGCGCCCGCTGTGGGAG
>MVZB01000287.1 GCA_002068205.1 candidate division BRC1 bacterium ADurb.BinA292 | reverse complement strand
CCGCCCCAGCGCGAACCGTCCCGGCCCCCATCGGAACACCAGCACGGCCAGCCCCAGCAACACCAGCGTCCGCGCCAGCGACCCCCAGCCAATCCCCCCCTGCATCAATGCCCCGAAACACCCGCAATCAATCTCCAGCCCGCGAACGACCGCGCTGGCCAGCGCCACGAAAAACAGACACAGCATTCCCGCGATCAGCAGCGCCGCCGGCCGGCTCCAGATCCCCAGCACCAGCAGCGCCCCGCACAGAATCTCCAGCCAGATCAGCAGCAACCCGAATTCCAGCGTGATCGACGCGTCGAGCAGCTTGAACCCCTCGATCGCGCCGCCGAACGCCGTCGGATTGCCGATCTTCAGCGAGGCGGCGAACAGAAACAGACCCCCCACGATCAGCCGCGCCGCCAGCAGACCCCACGGCCAGATCCGCGCGCCGGCCGGCCCCGAAGCCATCTCGCCCGCCGCACTCATCGGTTCGCTCCCGTGCTGGAATCCCCCGACTCAACCGGCAGCCCGGCCCCCACCCAGCCGGGGTAACCGACCTCGATAATCTTCACGTCGACGAAACCGAGCATCACGAGCTGCTGCGCCACCAGCCGCGAACTTTCGCACTCGCCCCCCTCGCAGTAAACGATTGTCATCGCCTCGGGAATCAGCTCGTCCAGGTTCCCCGGCTTGCCCCGGCCGAACTCGCCAAACGGCAGGTTCACCGCCCCCGGCAGATGCCCCGCCGCATAATCCGCGGGGTTGCGCGCGTCGACAAACTGCACATAGTCCGTATTGTAAAGCTCCAGCGCCCGCTCCGGCGTCACCACGCCGACGACGCTGATCCCCTCCCCAGCTTCCGCGGCCGGCGCGCCCCCGGTCTCACCGCCCGGCGTCGCGGCCGCCGTCTGCGTCGGCGTCGTCACGCCATCGGCCGCCGGTCTCGTCTCTTCGGCCTGCAGAACGATCCTCGGCGCCTCCTCAACCCGCGTGCGATGGATCGCCGCCGCCGCCGCCGCCAGCAGCAGCAGCACCGCCGCCTGCACCGCGATCCGCCCCGCGGGCGGCATCATTCACCCCCCAGCGCGTCGTCCAGCATCTCGCCGGGCTTCGCTGAACGCGCGATCGTCCGCACCGGGATGATATTGTTCCCTTTCCGATCGGTTATGATCTGAATCTCATTCTCCAACCCCTCGAAATCCTCCGGCGCCGTGAAACTGAATTGCAGCCGCTTGATCGAACGCGGATCGCGGTCGGGCGTGCTCACGTCCTCCGTCTGCTCGATCAGCTTCCACTCGATCGGCAGCCCGCTCACGTCCACCCGCTCGATCTCGAACGGCTCGCCGTCCATGCTCTGCAGCACCAGCGTGCGCTCCACCGTCGTCGCCGGCGCCATCACGCCGAAGAACAGGATCGTCGGCGACACGACATACGGCACCGTGATCAGCCCCAGCACCGGAATCTCCACCACCGGTTGCTGCTCCAGGTTGGTGCGCACCAGCACCCGCCCCTGCAAGGTCCCGGTCTCGCCCCCCGGCTTGATTCCGACGGCGATCCGCGCCTCGGTCGTCGTGCTCGTTTCGCCGTCCAACTGCCCCGCCACCGCCGGCGTCGGCCGGACGTCGATCAGCCGCGCCCAGATCCGCTCGGCCGCCGGCCCGTCCACCGTGACTTCCTTGATCTCCAGCGGCTCGGCGCTGGCCGACCGGAGCGTCACCGTCTGCGTCGTCGCTTCCTCCACCGAGATTCGCCCCCACGACACCCGCTCCGGCTCCACCAGCACCGTCTGGCTGACGTTCACATTGAACGTGAGCTGCAGGCTCGGATTCTTCGGGTCGTTCGACGACACCGTGATGATCTTGTGCTGCATCCCCCGCCGGCCGTGGCTGTCGAATTGCCCCGTGATCTGGGTGCTCTCGCCCGGCTGCAGGATGTGTTTTTCGGCCGTCGCCTCGGTGCAGCCGCACGACTTCTGCACCTGCAGGATGCGCAGCGTGTCGCGCCCCAGATTCACGATCGGAAACGCGAATTCCACCTTCTCCCCCTCATTGACCGTCCCCAGATCCAGATGCGTCTTCTCCGCGTGGATCTGCGGCGCGTCCGCCTCGCGGCCCAGCGGCGCCGTGGGCGACGCCGCATTGGCCGACTCCACCGCACCCGGTTCAAAGCGCAGATTGCCGCCGGGCTGGGCGGTCAGCGGCGCCGCCGCAAGCAGCAGCAGCCCCAGGCAGAAACTGATTCGTTGGATTCTCGGGGAGAGCATCGGTCGATCTTCCTGAACAATATGGGAGCGCACGACCCCGCCGCGGCGACCCCTGCCGTCAAGGACCGCTTGCCTTCCATTTTGTTCCATCCGCCGGCATTGTGCAAGCCACAGGCCCTCCCATAATTCGTCTCTCGGCGTCGTGATCGACCCTGTGGCCAAGGCTCCGCCTCCAGGGTAACGGCCGCAGGCCGTCACCCTGCGTCACCGCGCATACCCGGACCGCCCAGGTGGAAAGATCGCCCAGTCCGCTCACGTCAGCTCGCGCCGCGCGCGCGCCAGCGCGCCCGCAATCACCTGGTGCATGTCGTAGTACTTGTATTCGGCCAGCCGCCCGCCGAAGATCACCCCCTGTGTCGCCGCGTTGAGTTCCTCGTAGCGCGCCAGCATCCGCCGGTCCGCCTCGGTGTTGACCGGGTAATACGGCGCTTCCGGGTCGACCTGCGAATACTCGCGCATGATCACGGTCGTCCCCGCCGGCCGGTGCGTCTTCTCGCGGTGCAGGTGCTTCGGTTCATGGATCCGCGTCCACGGCGTCTCCACGTCGGCGTAGTTCATCACGCTCGTCCCCTGGAAGTCGTCGCAGTCGAGCTGCTCGACCTCGAACCGCACGCTGCGCCACGCCAGCCGGCCGAAACGGTAACCATGAAACCGGTCGATCGGTCCGGTGTAGACGATCCGCCGCGCGCGCGCCTCCCATGCCGCGCGGTTGTCGAAAAAGTCGACTCCCAGCTCCACGTCGATCCCCTCCAGCATCCGCTCGAAGATCGGCGTGTAGCCGCCCACCGGGATCCCCTGGTAGCGGTCGTCGAAGTAGGCGTCGTCGTAGGAGGTGCGCCACGGCAGCCGCGCGACGATCGCGGCGGGCAGCTCGCGCGGGTCGCGGTCCCACTGCTTGATCGTGTAGCCCTTGATGAACGCCTCATACAGGTCGCGGCCGACCAGACTGATCGCCTTCTCCTCCAGATTGCGCGGCTGCGTGATCCCCTCGCGCCGCGGCGCCAGAAACGCTTCCACCTCCGACGGCTTCAGGTTGACGCCGTAGAACTGGTTGATCGTCGCCAGGTTGATCGGCAGCGAATACACCCGGTCGCGGTGCGTCGTCAGCACGCGGTGCTGGTAGCGGTTGAACTCGGTGAAGCGGTTGATGTAACGCCACACGTGATCGTTGTTGGTGTGAAAGATGTGCGTGCCGTAGCGGTGGACGGTGATGTTCGTCCCGGGGTGGTCCTCGCTGTAGCAGTTGCCGCCAAGGTGCGGGCGCCGGTCGATCACCAGCACGCTGCGGCCCGCCTCGTGCATCTGCTGCGCGAATACCGACCCAAACAGCCCCGCGCCCACGATGAGATAGTCCAACGGCATGGCAGACCCCGACTGCAAACTTCCGGCGACGCCCGCCGCCGGGCGCCCTACCTTAGCACCTTCCCTTCGAAAGGACGACCGATTAGGCGACCCGCGGTTCTGGCCGCTCCGTGTTCCGCGATTCGATTGACGAGGGCGATCCCGATACCGCTTCTTCGCGCTTCCCGTCCTCAGGCGGTCGACTGGTAGTGCGCCACCAGGTCCTTGAACCGGTTGTGCGCCTCCTGGGTCTCCTGAATCACGGCGTCCTCGGCCAGCGAACCCATCACCGCCTCCCACTCCGCGGCCGAATCGCAGGTCATCCGGCGGAACGGGTCATCGTAATCGCGCGAGCGCGCACGGACGACGCGCTCGACCCACGCCTGGCTGAGCTCCGCGGCGCGCGCCAGCGCGCGCCGCCACGGCTCGGCGGGCAGCCC
>MVZB01000286.1 GCA_002068205.1 candidate division BRC1 bacterium ADurb.BinA292 | reverse complement strand
GATCGCGCGGGCCAGCGCGACGCGCTGGCGCTGGCCGCCCGACAGCGTCACGCCGCGCTCGCCGATCTCGGTCTCGTAGCCCTTCTCGAAATCGAGGATGTTGTCGTGCACGCAGGCGGCGATCGCGGCCGCCTCGATCCGTTCGCGCGGCGCCTCGCTGTGGCCGAAGCGGATGTTGTCGCGCAGCGTCTTCGAATAGAGGAACGGCTCCTGCAGGACGACGCCGATCCGCGCGCGCACGGCCTTGCGCTCGGCCTGGCCGATATCGACGCCATCGATGCGGATCGCCCCCGCCGCTGGATCGTGGAACCGCAGCAACAGGCTGACGAGCGTCGACTTGCCCGATCCCGTGGGCCCGAGAATGGCAAACGTCTGGCCCGGCTCGACCCGGAACGAGACCTCGTGCAGCACCGGCTGCCCATCCTGATACGCGAACGAGACGCGGTCGAACTCGATCTCGCCGCGCATTTCGGCCGGCAACGCCACCGGCCGCGCCGGCCCCGATTCGCGCGGTTCGCGCAGGATTTCCTCGATCCGCCCGATCGCGACCTGCGCTTTGCCCATGTCGACCAGAACCCGCCCCATGTTGCGCAGCGGGCCCCACAGCAGCATGCCCAGGCAGGCCATGTAGAAGAAGAGCTGACCCACCGAGAGCGCATCGTGCTGGACGAAGCGCGCGCCGACGACCAGCACAAACCCCGTCTGCGCCAGGCACATCAGGTCCGACGACGGCCAGTACCACGCCATCAGGCACACCACGCGGTACTGCAGGTCGCGGTAGGCGGCATTCTTCCCCTGGAACTTGGCGATCTCATGCTCCTGGCGGGCAAACGCGCGGACGACGCGAATCCCGGTCAGGTTCTCCTGCAGGACGGTCGTCATCGCGGCCTCCGCTTCGTCCTGCTCCTTGAATGCCGCCTTGATGCGGCTGAAGAAGAACAGCGAGGCCAGGATAATCAGCGGCGTCAGCGAGAGCGCATATAGCGTCATCACCCAGTTGATCGTGAGCATGATCGGGATCAGCACGATCAGCATGATGATGCCGCGCCCCAGTTCGGTGACCTGCCCGCCCAGAAAGTTGCGCACAGTTTCGACGTCGGAGGTGGAGCGCTGGACCAGGTCGCCCGTGTCGGCGGCGGCATGGAACGCGACGGGCAGATGCTGAAGGTGATCGTAGATCCGCTCGCGCATCGCCCGGACGATCGATTCGCTGGCCTGGGCGATCCACAGGCCGCGCAGGTAGCTGAACCCCCCGGCGACGAGCATCAGCCCAACCATCAGCAGCCCGGGCAGCCAGAGGTGCCGGCGCAGGCCGTCCGGCCCCGCGACGCGCAGCAGGAGTTTCACGAACCGACTCGGCTCGCGGTCGGCCGCCCCCTCCCTGAAGATCGCGTCGATCACGTCGGCGATGACCAGCGGGACCTGAAACGAAAAATAAACGGACAGCAGCAGGGCCAGCACGGCCGCGCCGTAGCGCAGACGGTGGCCGCGCATCCAGAACCACAGCGAGCGATAGACCGTCGGCGAAGTGGCACTCATCGGAGGCGTCCTTGACCTGCACCCATCAGGACGGGATGGAGAACCGCGAATCAGTCGCGGGCGCGCGAGCCGGATAACAAGCAGCGGACCTGAATGATGGGGTGAAAACAGGGAGGCCCGCTGCCTGTCAGGGGGAGCGGGCCGGCGGGAGGAAGAGATCTTCCGGCGTCAGTCGCTCACCATCGCCGCAACGACAGGAAGGCGGAGGGGAATTGGTGAATTCAAGCGCATCGCGGCGCCGACCTTTCCGCGCACAAACGTTGCTCCCAGCATACCACCCCACGGCACGGAATCAAGCCGATGTTTGTGAATTCCCGGTCTCGCTGTCGGCCTGGGCATCGGTAGCTGGATCGTAAGCGGATTCCAGCTCAGCGTTGCAAAGACCGGCTTCCAGACCCCCGAAGGCCCTCCCGGAATTCGGCTCCCGGCTCTCGTCCCTCGTCCTCGGCTCTCGAAAACCCGCCATTCTATCCCCAGCGGGCATCAGGCTACCCGCCGCCCCCACCCCCGCCGCCCGGCAACCTCGACCACCAAAAAAATGGCACCCGTGGATTGCAGCCGGTCCCCGCTTTAGATTAGGATAAAGGCCACGGCAGGCGGGTTCCCGCGGATACCGCCTGAGTTCACCCATCGGTGGTATCAACCATGAAGCTTCGTTGCTCGTTCTGCGGCAAGGACCAGCATTCCGTCCGCACGCTCTTCAAGGGTCTGACCCAGAAGGAGAGCATGATGACGGTTTACATCTGCGACGAGTGCGTCGGCCAGTGCCACGAACGCCTCAAGCGCGATCAGATCCTGCAGGCCGAGGAAGCGGCGTTCGAAACCCTCAAGACTCTCCCTTCCCCCTCCGAAATCAAAAGCGCGATCGACCAATACGTCATCAGCCAGGAAAAAACCAAGAAGACCGTCTCCGTCGCCGTCTATAACCATTACAAGCGCCTGATGCACAACCTGGCCAGCCAGGATATCGAGCTGGAGAAGAGCAACATCCTGATGGTCGGGCCCACCGGCTCGGGCAAGACGCTCATCGCGCAGACCCTCGCCCGCATCCTCGAGGTTCCCTTCGCCATCGCCGACGCCACGACGCTGACCCAGGCCGGCTACGTGGGCGAGGATGTCGAGAACATCCTGCTGCGCCTGCTACAGAACGCCGGCGGCGACAAGGAGAAAGCCGAACGCGGCATTGTCTACATCGACGAGATCGACAAGATCGCCCGCACGACGCAAAACGTTTCGATCACCCGCGACGTCTCGGGCGAGGGGGTCCAGCAGGCCCTGCTCAAGATCCTGGAAGGGACCGTCGCCAACGTGCCGCCGACCGGCGGCCGCAAGCACCCGCATCAGGAATACATCCAGATCGACACGCGCAACATTCTGTTTATCTGCGGCGGCGCGTTCAGCGGGCTGGACAAAATCATCGAACAGCGCGTCCAGCAGAAAACGATGGGTTTCGGCGCCGAGGTCCGCAGCCGTAAGGATTATCGCATCGGCGAGATCCTTGAGCAGGTCAACTACTACGACCTGCTCAAGTTCGGCATGATCCCCGAGTTCCTCGGCCGCTTCCCGATCGTCTGCACGCTGGACCAGCTTGATGAACCGGAACTGATCCAGATTCTGACGACGCCGCGCAACTCGATCATCAAGCAGTATCAGAAACTTTTCGAGATGGACTCGGTCGAGCTGCACTTCTCCGACGAGGCGCTGCACGAGATTGCCCACAAGGCGATGGAACTGCGCACGGGGGCCCGCGGCCTGCGCGCCATCCTCGAGGAGATCATGCTCGACATCATGTTTTCGCTCCCCGAAAAAGCCGAGGAATACGACGAGTGCCACATCGACGGCGGCGTCATCCGCGGCGAGAAGGAACCGTTGTTCATCCAGTCCGAAAAACGCGAATCGGCCTGACCCGCCCTGCCAATCCGCCTGCGCCCAGGCCGGGAGCTGTCTGGACAGCCCCGCGAGGAGCGCGGTGGAAGCAATCTCAAAACGATCCGCCGGTCCGGCGCAGCTTTTCCGCAACGGTCCGGCGCGGTTTCCACTGGCGCAGTTGCCGCAAGCTTTCCCGGCGATATTCCGCAAGCCGATCCGGCCGGTCCGCCGCCGCCGCATGCGCCGTGAACCGGCGATGGAAGCGCCGCGCCGCCGCCGCCCCACGCGCCAGTCCGCCCACGGCCTCCAGGAACGCCCCGGGATACATGAGATAGCGCGGCAACCAGAATTGCAGCTCCCCCTTGAGCAGATACGGCAATTCCTTCAGGATCGTCGGCCAGTCGTCGTGGCGCAGCGTCAACAGCCAGTGGTTGAGCAGCGCGCGGGCCCGGATCGACCGCCGCCGCAGCCCCCCCGAACTGAACCGGCCGTGCCAGGCGTACGCCCGCCCTTCGACCCCCGCGCGCCAGCCCATCCGGGCCAGCTTGAGCGCCAGGTCGAACTCCTCGTGGTAGGCGAAAAAATCGGGCGGCAGGATCCCCGGCAGCGGCTCCCCCCCGGCGGGGTCGG
>MVZB01000285.1 GCA_002068205.1 candidate division BRC1 bacterium ADurb.BinA292 | reverse complement strand
AGCGTATCGGCGGTGCGGGCCGCAAGCGCGGCCTTGGCTGCGGGCGACATCGCCGCCACGACGCCGATCGCGGCGACGATCCGGTGACGCTCCTCGGGGTTGCCGCGCGGAACAGCGGCGCGGCCTCGCGCAGCACCGGCCCCAGTTCGCCCTTCAGCCGGTTCAGGGCTTCCTCCAGCCGGCGACCGACGGTGGACGGATGGACGCCGAAATGCTCGGCGATCTGCGCGTTGGTCCAGTCCTCCACATAGCGCAGCAGGACGGTCTCGCGCAGATCGGGAGGCAGTTTCACCACCGCTTCCGTCAGACGGCGGTGCCGCTCGGACCGCTCGGCCTGGCGCCGGGGGTCAAGGCTCGGGTCGGGGGGCGTCTGGGACAATTGATCGAGACTCCTGTGATCGATCAGACGCGAACGCGAGCGCCGGGCCTGACCCCACTGGATTGCCAGGTTGCGGGTGATGCGGCTGATCCACGGCGCCAGCGGCCGCGCGAGGTCGAAGCGGTCCAGATGCAGGTAAACGCGCAGGAAGACTTCCTGGACCAGTTCGGCGGCGGTCTCGCGGTTGCCCAGACGGCTGTAGGCGATCACGTGGACCAGGCCGCGATAGTGCTCCACGAGGAGCTCGAACGCGCACGGGTCCCCCTGGCGGGCGCGCGCGATCACGTCCCACTCGGCCGACGGGGATTCGTTCCGGTCCTGCACTTCCCGCATCCGACGGCTCGGGCCTCTTCGTCCTGCTACCCCCTACGGGCGCGCGAGGGAAAAATTGCGTGAAAAAAAGCGGGGGCGCTTTTTTTGCGCCACCGATCAAGATAACAAGATTACTATATCCGATTAAGACCCGCCAAGGTGAATCCGGCCCGGACGCGCCGCCGCTGCACCCTCCAAGGTGGCGAGGTCGCCCCGCCTTTCTTGAAGTGCTGGAACAGTGCTTGCTCTGCACCCAGGGCACGTGGCGAGTTGTGCGGTTCGCTTCCCGTTGCCCCGTTGATTTCCGCCTGGTTCGGACGACTCGCCGCCTGATCCGCGATTGACGGAAGGCGAGTGCCATGGCGCGTCCCATCTGGAAGGGCAACATCACCTTCGGCCTGGTCAATATCCCGGTAACGCTCTATTCGGCTGAAAAGCGCAATAATCTGCACTTCAACCTGGTCGACAGCCGCAACCGCGCCCGCGTCCGCTATGAGCGCGTCAACGAGGTCACGGGCGAGGAAGTCCCGTGGAGCGAGATCGTGAAGGCTTTCGAGTATGACGGCGACGATTACGTGCTGCTGACGGACGAAGATTTTCAAAAGGCGGCGGTCGAAAATTCACAGGCGGTCGAAATCGAAAGCTTCGTCGATCTGGAAGCGATCCAGTATCCCTACTTCGACAAGCCCTATTACCTTGTCCCCGGCAAGAAGGGCGAGAAGGGTTACGTCCTGCTGCGCGAAACACTCAAGCGGACGGGCAAGGTCGGCATCGCCAAGGTCGTGATCCGCACGCGTCAGCATTTGGCGGCGCTGGTGCCGCAGGGCGACGGGCTGGTGCTGGACCTGCTGCGCTTCCAGCAGGAACTGCGCGACTTGGATGAATTCGACCTGCCCACCGGCGGCCTGAAGCAATACAAGGTCTCGGACAAGGAACTGAAACTGGCCGAGCAACTGGTCGAGGCGATGTCGGCGGAATGGGACCCCGCGGAATATCACGATGACTATCGCGACAAACTGATGGCGTTCATTGAAAAAAAGGCCAGATCGGGCAAGGGGGCCGAGCCGCTCGAGGAGGAACCGGAGGAGAAGGACGAGCAGGCCGAAGTGGTCGACATGATGGAGCTGCTGCAGCGCAGCATGAAGGGGGGCGCGAAGAAGGAAACAGCCGGCAAGTCGGCCCGGAAGGCCCCCGCGAAAAAAGCGGCGCGCAAACGCGCGGCCGGATAACCCGGGCCGGGAACCGAGGCGCGCATGTCGCTCAAGGATTACCATCGCAAACGCGACTTCAAGAAGACGACCGAGCCGCGCGGCCGCACGGCCAGGACGCCGACGGGCGATCGATTCGTTGTCCAGAAACACGACGCCAGCCGCCTGCACTACGATTTCCGCCTGGAGCTGGACGGCGTCCTGAAAAGCTGGGCCGTTCCCAAGGGCCCCAGCCTGGACCCGGCCGACAAGCGGCTGGCCGTGCACGTCGAAGATCATCCCGTCGACTACGGCGACTTCGAGGGGGTCATCCCCGAGGGCTACGGCGCGGGCACGGTCCTGCTGTGGGATCGCGGCCGCTGGCATCCGCGCGACAAGGACCCGCGCAAGGCGTATCGCGAGGGGCATTTGAAATTCGACCTGGAGGGCGAGAAGCTGCGCGGCGGCTGGATGCTCGTGCGGATGAACGGCGAGCGCGGCGACGACGGCAGGAACTGGCTGCTGGTGAAGGAACAGGACGCCGCCGCGCGGCGCGGCAAGGCCGGCCGCATCACCGATCACGAGCCGGCGAGCGTGGAGACCGGGCGCGACATCAACCAGGTCGCCGCGGCGAAGGATCGCCAGTGGCGGTCCAATCGCGAGACGGCCGATCCCGACCGCAAGCAGAAGGAACTGCGCAAGCAGACCACCGGCCGTGCCGCCGACGCCGCGCCGCGAACGAAAAAAGCCGAGCCGCCCGATCCGGCGCGCGTCAAGGGGGCCCGCCGCGGCCCTCTCCCGGCCGACCCGCGGCCCCAACTAACGACGCTCGTGGCGCAGCCGCCGCGCGGCGATGGCTGGCTGCACGAAATCAAGTACGACGGCTACCGCATCCTGGCGCGCCTCGAGCACGGTCGCGCGCGGCTCCTCTCGCGCAACGGGAAGGACTGGACCGCCCGGTTCGAAGCGATTGCGACGGCGCTGCGGGAGCTTGAGGTCGACGACGCGCTGCTCGACGGCGAAGTGGTCGTCCTCGATGAAAAGGGCGTCAGCAGCTTTCAGCAACTGCAGAACTTTACCCGCCAGGGGAAACAGGCCGAGCTGTGCTATTACGTCTTCGACCTGCTGCACCTGAATGGATACGATCTGCGGCGCGCGGGGCAACTCGAGCGCAAGGAGCTCGTGCGGCGGCTGCTGGTCCGCGCCGGGCGGAAGGGCCGCGTCCGCTTCAGCGATCATGTGCGCGGCGGCGGCGACGAAGTCCTCGACAACGCCTGCCGCCTCGGTCTGGAGGGCATCATCAGCAAGAAGGCCGATGCCCCGTACGCTGAACGGCGGACCAGATCGTGGGTCAAGCTCAAGTGCGGCAGGCGCCAGGAGTTCGTCATCGCCGGCTACACCGATCCGGGCGGCTCGCGCGCGGGCTTCGGCGCGCTCGTGCTGGGTTACTACGATGAGGGCGGCAGGCTGATCTATTGCGGCCGGGTCGGCACGGGTTTCAGCGACCGGGTGCTGAAACGGATGCATGAGGACCTGCGCCGGCGCGAACGCAGGCAGAGCCCGTTCGACCGCGGCCCGACGGGGGCCGATGCGCGCGGCGTGCATTACGTGGCCCCCGAGCTGGTGGCCGAAGTGGCGTTCACCGAATGGACCGACGAGGGCATCCTGCGCCATCCCTCATTCCAGGGTCTGCGCGAGGACAAACAGCCGAAGGATGTTCGCCGCGAACGGCCCGCCGCGACGGCGGCGGACAACGGCCGCGCACGCGCCGGCGCACCGCCGCGCCGCGTCCGCGCGACGGAGGGCGACGAAGACATGATTGCCGGCGTCACTCTGACCAACCCCGAGCGGGTGCTGTATCCCGAGCAGGGACTGACCAAGCGGCAGATCGCGCAGTTCTACGTCGACATCGCCGACTGGGTGCTGCCGTATGTCGTCAACCGGCCGCTGAGCATCGTGCGCTGCCCCGCCGGCCGCCAGAAGCATTGCTTCTACCAGAAGCATGTCAACGACACGGTCCATCCGGCTGTCTCGGGCGTGGAAGTGCAAGAGAAGGATGGCCCGAAGCAGTACCTGATGATTACGGGGCTGGAGGGATTGGCCGCGCTGGTGCAGATGGACGTGCTGGAGATCCACCCGTGGGGCGCGCGCGCCGACCGCGTCGACCGCCCCGATCTCCTCGTTTTCGATCTGGATCCCGACCCGGCGGTGGGGTG
>MVZB01000284.1 GCA_002068205.1 candidate division BRC1 bacterium ADurb.BinA292 | reverse complement strand
TGGCAGGAGCAGGACATTGGTCGAGCCGGTCAGGAGAAATTGCCCGGGCCGTCGCTCCCGGTCCACACGGGCTTTGATGGCGGTGAACAGCTCGGGCACGCGCTGAACTTCGTCGAGCACGACTTTGGCGGGCAGAGCGTCGATGAAACCCACTGGGTCGGTTTCAGCAGAGGCGCGCAACGCGCCGTCATCAAACGTGTAATAGATATAGCCCTGCCGCTCGCCCACATGCCGGGCGAGGGTGGTCTTCCCGCATTGGCGCGGACCATGCACCAGCACGACGGGCGAGTCGGCCAAGGCATCGAGCAGGCGGGGCTCGATCCAGCGCGGATGGAAAAGTGCGGCGAGCATGCCGGCTGATTGTAAGGTTAAGCCTCGGCCAATTGAAAGAATCTCTTCGGCCAATTGAAAGGATTTCTTCGGCCAATTGAAAGAATCAGGTTCGCCCATTGAAAAGTCGGGCCGCCCTCGCGGGACGACCCGACTTTTATAAGGCACTGATTGTCTTGAATTTATCGGCTCACTGGTTGCCGGGCCAGACTGGGCGCGGGAGCGGGTGAGGATGCGCGACCGGGGCCGCAGCTGCGGGGGCGGGCGCGGCGGACTCTTCCTCCTCCATGTGGTGCTTTTCGTGCACCGGGCGGACGAGGGCGTTGGCGACCAGCGCGACGGCCAGCAGGCCCGCCATCAGATACATCGTCGAGTTGTAGAGGGTGCTCGAGGGGTCGACCGTGCCGGCCGGCGCGATCTCGAGCAGGTTGGCGATGGTGACGGTATTCTTTTCGACCAGCAGCTCGAGCTGAGACAGCGGCGCGCCGAACTTGGCGGCGAACGCGGCCGGATCGACCTGGGCGGCCAGTTCATGGATGGCGCCGAGACGGGCGCGGTCGCGCAGCGAAGTGATCGCGAGCGGCCCCAACACGCCGGCGGTGCTCCAGGCCGTCAGCAGGCGGCCATGGATGCCGCCCACGTAGCGCGTCCCGAAAATGTCGGCCAGGTATGCCGGGATCGTGGAGAAACCGCCGCCGTACATCGTGAAGATAATCATGCTGGCGGCGTAGAAATAGACCAGCCAGACCACCTTGGGATCGGCGCTGACCTGCCGCGCGCAGTAGGGGATCGACAGATAGAGCACGATGCCCAGGATGAAGAAGATGAAGTAGGTGTTCTTGCGGCCGAGGTAATCCGAAGCGCTGGACCAGAAGAAGCGGCCGGTCATGTTGAAGACGCTGATGAGCATGACGAAGGTGGCGGCAAACGCGCCGTCGACGATCGTGGGCAGACGATTGCCGAAGATTTCGGTCATCATCGTCTTGGCGACGCCCAGCACGCCGATGCCGGCGGTGACGTTGAAGCACAGCACGATCCACAACAAGTAGAACTGGGGCGTGAAGAGGGCGCGATCGATGTGAACGTGGTTGTTGGTGATCATCTTGCGGGCGGTTCCGTTGGCTTCCGGATTCCAGCCGGCCGGCTTCCAGCCCGGGGCGGGGACGCGATAGGCGAAGGCGGCCAGCAGCATGACGCCAAAGTAGAGGAGGCCGAGCGTAAGGAAGGTGGCGGCGACGCCGGTGCTGCCGGTGCCGACCAGGTAGACGGTGTCGGCGTCGACGACGACCTCGCGAAGCCGGCCGCCGAGGCTGGCGTAGCGCACGCCGCCCTGGGTGGTCAGCGTCACGTCGGCGAGAGCGCCGAGCGATTGCGGGGCGCGCGAGTACAGCCCGAGCAGGAATTCCTTGAGCGGCGCGCCGATCATGGCGCCGCCGCCGAAACCCATGATCGCCATGCCGGTGGCCATGCCGCGGCGGTCGGGAAACCAGCGGATGAGCGTGCTGACGGGGGAGACATAGCCCAGGCCGAGGCCGCAGCCGCCGATGGCGCCGTAGCCGACGTAGAGGAGCCAGAGCTGATGGGTGACGATGCCCAGCGAACCGAGCAGGAAGCCGCCGCCCCAGCAGCAGGCGGCCGTGACGCCGACCATGCGCGGGCCGACTTTTTCGAGCCACTTGCCGCCGACGGCCGCCGACAGGCCCAGAAAGACGATCGCAACGGTGAAGACCCAGACGACCTGGCCCAGGGCCCAGTCGGTCGAGGCGCTGGTCACGACGCCGTGGATTCGCGTCAGCGGCGGGTTGAAGATGCTCCAGGCGTAGACCGAACCGATGCAGAGGTGGATCGCGATCGAGGCGGGCGGGACCTTCCAGCGATTAAAGCCGGGCTCGGCGACGATGTGTTCCTTGCTCAGGCGCGAAAAGGGACCGACCATGACCGGGGATTCCTTGGGAGGCTTGGCGGCCATCCGATTTAAGGCCGGCGAACCGTGGGGGATGACACGCCGGCGGACAGCCTGGAGCCGGGCAGATCAAGGGGGCGGCATTATCAGGAATAAGGCATCTGAATAACAAGAAGTTTGATTATCCGTTGACGGCGAACAGGACGACGGCTGGAGGACGGGTCGAGGGACGAGGAACTAGAGACACTCCATCGAGCGCTGTCGCGAATCATCCGAAAAGGATAGAATCATTCCGGTCTAGTCGTTCCGGATCATCGTCCCCCGGAGTTGCGCGTGATGCTGCTGGATTGGACCGGTTCGCGCTCAATCGGGCGCTTCGTGCTGTTCGGCGCGCTGGCCTGGGTGCATGCCGCCGCCGCGGGCGAGTCCCCGACGATCGCCGGGCAGCCGATCTTTCCCGCCGATCACATCTGGAACACGCCGGTCGACCAGCTCCCGCTGGACAGTCAGTCGGCGGTCTACGTGGCGACGATCGGCGCCGAGGCGACGGTTCACCCCGATTTCGGCTCGGGTCTTTATAACGGCGGCCCGATCGGCATCCCGTATCTTGTCGTCGAGGCCGGCCAGCCGACCGTGCCGGTCAGCTTTGAATACGACGACGAAAGCGACCCGGGACCGTATCCCATCCCGTCCGACGCGCCGATCGAGGGGGGTTCCGCGGCCGACGGCGACCGCCA
This sequence comes from candidate division BRC1 bacterium ADurb.BinA292, assembly GCA_002068205.1. GTDB lineage: Bacteria > Sumerlaeota > Sumerlaeia > MVZB01 > MVZB01 > MVZB01. The sequence goes on along the minus strand of MVZB01000284.1, from coordinate 1,130 downwards.
CGTGCTGGTGCTGGACCGCGGCAGCGGGCTGCTCTATGAGCTGTTCGCCGCCTTTCCACAGGGGGGCGGCGAATCCTGGTCGGCGGGCTCGGGGGCGATCTTCGACCTGAACGGTTACGCGCTGCGGCCGGCCGGGTGGACCTCGGCCGACGCGGCCGGGCTGCCGATCCTGCCGGGCCTGGTGCGCTACGACGAAGTCGCGGCCGGCGAGATCCGCCATGCGTTGCGCTTCACCGCGCCGCAGACGCGGCGGGCCTGGGTCTGGCCCGCGCGCCATTTCGCCTCCGACCTGACCGGGCCGGAGTATCCGCCGATGGGCCAGCGGTTCCGGCTGCGGCGGGATTTCGATGAATCGGGCTTCGCCCCCGAGTGCCAGGTGATCCTGCGCGCGTTGAAGCGCTACGGGATGATCCTGGCCGACAACGGTTCGGCGTGGTTCATCTCCGGCGCGCCGGATGAACGCTGGGACAATACGGCGCTGCGCCAGTTGCGGCAGATCCCGGGCCGCGAGTTCGAGGCGGTCGATTGCTCCGGCCTGATGCTCGCCGAGGATTCCGCGCAGGCCCTGCAGCCGCAAACCGGCCTGAGCGCCGACCGGATGGATCGTTACCGCTGAATGAACCTGGTGGGCGGCGTTCGGGAACTCCCAGACGCCGCAAGAGTCTTACCCGCGGCCGGGGGCGGAGAAGACCATCCGCTGCGCCAGGCGGGTCAATCCCAGGGCCAGCCCCAGCGCGGCGAACGTGATCCAGGGATAGTGCGCCGGAGCGGCGAGCGGGGCATCAAGCCGGCCCGGGCCACCCCCCGCGGCGAGCAGCGCCGCGCGCGTGCCGAGTCGGCCCGCCAGCATCCCGGCCAGGACTAGCGCGAGCATCAGCCCGGCGCCCCCCGCGGCCAGCCGCCGGCGCGGCAGGGCGAGCGTCGCCGCCGCCAGCATGAACAGGAACATCACGGCGCCGATCGACGTCATCCAGACCAGGCCGAAGCCGCCGGGCCGCAGCAGCGTCGACTGCGCGACGGGGGGCTCCACCAGCATCAGCCACAAGCCGGTGGCCACCTGGAGAAAGATGCCCAGCGTGGCGAGGAGCGCGCCGAGTTTGGCCAGGTCGCGGCGGGCGGCGCCGGCGGGC
>MVZB01000283.1 GCA_002068205.1 candidate division BRC1 bacterium ADurb.BinA292 | reverse complement strand
GAAACAGCCTCCCGCAGCCCGCTGGAAGGCCTCAGGAGCCAAAATTCAATCCGGTTCAGCCGCTGACCCCCGCAGTGAAGACGCCTGCCGTTCATTGCGTGAAGGATCAAGGGCTTTGACAGGTTGCGCTCAATGTTGTTGCGCGGCGCGGCGCGGTCGCTACGATGGCGGGGGAACTTTGCGCCCCTGACCCCCGGCCCCGCCGAGCGCCATGACGGAATTCTTCCAGAGCCTCGCCCAGCACGCTCACATGCAGCACGCGCTGCTGGCGGGCCTGCTGGCGTCGATCGCGGCGGGCGTGGTCGGCACCTACGTCGTGGTGCGGCGGATCGTCTTCATCAGCGGGGGGATCGCGCATGCGGTGCTGGCGGGCATGGGCATCGCCTACTGGATGGAGGGCGATCCGTTCGTCGGCGCGCTGATCGCCGCGATCGTCTCGGCGCTGATCATCGGGCTGATCAGCCTGCGCGCGGGCCAGCACGAGGATACGCTGATCGGGGCGCTGTGGGCGGTGGGGATGGCGGTCGGGATCCTGTTCATCTCGCGGGCGCCGGGCTACAAGGTGGACCTGAACAGCTATCTGTTCGGCGACATCCTGCTGGTGACGCGGCAGGATCTGCTGCTGATCGGGGTGCTGGACCTGGCGATCGTACTGGCGGTCATTTACTTCTACCGCGAGTTTCAGGCGGTCTGTTTCGACGAGGAATATGCCCGGCTGCAAGGGGTGCCGGCGGACCTGGTTTACCTGCTGCTGCTCTGCCTGATCGCGCTGACGGTCGTCACGATGATTCGCCTGGTGGGCCTGATCCTGGTGATCGCGCTGCTGACGCTGCCGGCGGCGATCGCGCAGCAGTATCTGCGGTCGCTGGGCCGCATGATGATCCTGGGGGCGATTCTGGCTTTCGGATTCACATTTGCGGGGCTGGCGGCGTCGTATCAGCCGGACCTGCCGGCGGGGTCGACGATCGTGCTGGTGGCCGCGACGGCCTACCTGGTTTCGGTCGCGGGCCGCATGATCGCACGGCGTTGGCGGGAGCGGAGTTAGCGGGCAAGCTGGAAAGCGCGGCTTGGCATCACAGCGTCCCCGGAAGCACGATCAGAGCATGTCCAGGATGAAGCTGGCGAGGGCGACGGCGCAGGGCAGGAGCATGCCGACCTCGATTGATTCATCAACGCAGTGGATGCCCAGGCGTTCAGGATCGGCGTTGGGTTCAATGAATTGAAAGCCGTAGACGGGGGTGCCGAGCGGGCGCACCAGGCGCGCGTCGGTGAAGCCGGCACACCAGACCGGCGCGCCGCGCATCGGACGGCCGGCGGCGCGGGAGGCCGCCGCCTCAAAACGCGCGAGAAGGCCGGCGTCGAGCGGGGAATGACTGGCCTCGCTGGTCCAGTCGATCCGGACGCGCGCCGCTTCGATCCCCTCCAGGCAACGCTGTACGACCTGCTCGACCAGGGCTTCATCGTCGCCGGGCAGCAGCCGAAAATCGCAGGTGACGACGACCTCGTCGGGCAGCGAGTTGCTCTTGTCCCCGCCGCGGATGATCGTGGGCGCGAACGACAGTCGGCTCTGCGCGCGGAGCGAACGGGCCAGCGCCGGCGAGCGCTGTTCGATCTGGCCGATCGCCCAGTCCAGATTCGCGGGCGACAGCGGTTCAGACAGCCTGAGCCATTGGGCAACGGTCTGGAAAACGGGCGATGCCGGCCGGACCTCGACCGGGGTGTCTCCCAGCCGCCGGATGAACTCGGCGGCGTCGCGGATGGGGTTGCGGCGGCCCCAGGGGGTGCTGGCGTGGCCGCCGGGGGCGCGGAAGGCGACCTGCACTTCGCAGCGGCCTTTCTCGCCGGCGCCGATCGTGAAGCAGGATTCGCCGTTCCAGTCGCCCAGGCTGGCGCCGCCCCCCTCGCACAGGGCGACGTCGCAGCGGAGAAAGTCGGGCCGGACCTCGGCGAGCCAGCGGAACCCCTGGCGGCCGCCGGCTTCTTCGTCGGCCGCCATGACCAGACGCAGCCGGCCGCCGCGGGGAAGGCCCTCCTCGGCCAGGACGGCCATGACGAACAACTGGGCGGCGGCCAGCATCTTGCAGTCGTAGGCGCCGCGGCCCCAGATGCGCCCGCCGTCGAGATCCGCGCCGAACGGGGGGTGGATCCAGGCCTGCTCATCGCCGGCCGGAACAACGTCGCTGTGACTCATCAGCAGCAGAGCGGGGCCGTCGGCGGCGCCGGAGGATGCCAGCAGGTTGCCGCGGCCGGGGGCGGGCTCGAGGATTTCAGCCTGGATGCCGGCTCGGGCCAGGAAGTCGCGCGCAAGCCGGGCGGCGGCGGTTTCATCGGCCGAGCGGCCGTCGCCGTGGTTGACGGTGGGGAGGCGGACCAGGGCGCGGTGCAGTTCGATCAGTTCGGCCTCGCGCCGGCGCAGGGCCTGCTCAACGCGCGCGTGAAGCGAAGCGAGTGTCATCAGCGGCGGGCTTCGTGGGGAGGAACGGCGGATTACCAGGCCAGCAGCGTGATGCCGCGGGATTCGGCGAGGGCGACGGCCTCCTCGACCTCGAAGAAGAGGGCTTGGCTGCCCGGGAAGGCGATGGCCCGGCCGCGAGCCTGGATCAGTTTCTTGACCGTGGTCAAGCCCAGCACGGGGACATCGAAACGGCGGTCCTGGCGCGGCTTGGCGACCTTGACGACGACGCAGCCTTCGCCGGCGATTTCGCCCGCGCGCAGGATGGTCTGATTGGTCCCTTCCATCGCCTCGACGGCGATGACGGCGCCCTGCTTGACGACGATCGTCTGGCCGATATCGTGGCCGGCGATGGCGTTGGCCAGCGGCTTGCCGAATTCGATGTCGTCGAGGATCTCCTGCGTGGGTGGACAGTTGGGGGTGAGCAGGCCGCTGGGGGGCATGCACTGACGCAAGAGGAGCGTCGAATCGAGCATTTCGATGTTTTCGATGGCGAACTCGCGCGTGACGGCGCCCAGCAGATCATCGGCCTTGCGGCTGACCGAGCGGGCGAGCAGCTTCATGCCGCGGCCGTCCATCTTGGAGATCTGGAAGATCGACCGGTGCTTGACCCGTCCGGCCATGATGGCCTGGCGGATGTTGTGTTCGTGACAAATCTGGATCAGGCGGTTGAACTGGCCGAACTCGACCCAGCGCATCGTATCGACGTAGTCGGCCAGCTCGGGGGAGGTGATGCCGTTGATGCCGACGGCGGTGACCGAGATGCCGCGATCGCGGGCGGCCTGGGCCAGCAGGATCGGGAACCGTCCCTCGCCGGCAATCAGTCCGATGTGTCGCAGGGTGAGAGGGTCAAGCGGTGTGGCGTAATCAAGCGAATGAAGGTCGGCGGTGGCGCTCATGGGACAAGGGCTTTCGCTTGTACATCGTCCCCCTCGCCGGTTTGACGGGGCAAGGGTGGTACTGCGGGAGGCGAGGCAAGTAACAACGGGGGAGGGCAAAACGCCCGATTCGGCAGCCCGTCAAAACCCTCTCCTTCTATCAGAAAGGTGGCGTGGGGTCAATCCGTAGATCCCATGACAAGCCTTATCGCTTGTCGATCTGGAGCCCCCGGGATGACCCCGCCGTTGCCCTCCGACAAAGACTGTCGGCCGAAGTTCCCGGGTTGAAATTTCAGGCCGGTCATGGGCACGATGGCTCGTTTCAATCCCTTGCAGGAGGACGAGTCGCGATGGGTCTCTATGTGATGCTGGGCGAGGACAGCCCGGAGGGGACGGCCCGACGCCCGGACGTCCGGCCGGCGCATCTGGCCTACTGGGGCCCGATGAGCGCGCAGGGGCGGGTGCGTTATGCCGGGCCGCTGCTGGATGCTCATGAGAAGCCGGTGGGCTCGGTGATCATCTTTGAGGCGGAGGATCTGGCGGCGGCGCGCACGATCGCGCAGGGGGACCCCTACGTGCGCGAGGGCGTGTTCGGCATCCTGCGCTGTCACGCGAGCAAGCAGGTCCTGCCCGAGGGCTGAGGTGTGTTTTGGGAAGTTAATCAAACAGAACCAGACCAAGGACCATAAAGCCGAGGATGCCGAGCAGGAGGCTGACGAAACAGAGCGCGATGGCGTCGAAGAAAACGACATGCAGCGGCAGGTCGCGACGCCAGGCGCCGAGTGGATCGCCGCC
>MVZB01000282.1 GCA_002068205.1 candidate division BRC1 bacterium ADurb.BinA292 | reverse complement strand
CGACGCGCATGTGGCCGCCGATCCGGTTCTGATACGGGTTGTCGGTGGTGGCGGATTCGGGCGGCCAGATGCCGCGGCGGATATTATAGAGCGCGACGCCGGAAGCGACGTTGCCATAGGGGAGATATTTATCCCAGATTTCGGCGATATCGCGCGGCGTCGGATCGACCCCGCGCTCGCGCAGGGTCACCAGGGCGAGCAGCATCTGTTCGACGTCGTCGTTGGGGGGCGAGCCGGCCAGGTTGCCGTAGAGCCACGGTTCGCAGCCGGGAATCCCTCGGAAATTGCTGGGGAAATAGCCCTGGACCGGATAGGCGCCGACCTCTTCGGCGCGTTCGCGGATGCCCTCCTTGTACCAGCCCTCGACCGGCTGGGCCAGGGCCAGACCGATCAGCTTGCCGAGCCAGGAACCGTGGACCTTGTCGTAATAGCGGGATGGGTCCGAGACGAGGCTGTACGCCCGGCGCAGTTCATCGGGCGAGGCGAGGGATGGCGTGTCCGTGGGACGGTGACGCAGCCAGCTACAGCCGGCCAGCAGTGCCAGAAGCAACAGCGCGACCGGAAGTCGGACGGCAAGACGCATGGTGGAACAACCTTTCCTATGAAGAAGTATGCCGCTGAGGCGAGGATTTGGGATATTCCCATCAGATGACCGGGGATGGTAAGCCATACTACGCGTGTCGTCAAATGGGTTTTTCGGGCCACACTAAAAGATTTAAGGCAATTAAGAAGACGTTTGGGATGAAGCCCAGACAATATAACTACACGCGTCGTATCCGAGGGTTGCGGGGAAGGGGGGATTTGAAGAGCCGGGGACGGGGGACGCGAGCCGGGAGCCGAATTCTGGTGCGAGCCGTTGAAGGCCGGTGAATGGGAGCTTAGAATGGACGGCTGCGCGCCGCCGCGCGCGGACGACCCCAATGGACGCCACCAGGATGATTCCCGCCGCCGAGACTTCCCGCAATGCCATGGATCCGGCCGCCGAGGCCGGCGGCCATGCGGTTTTCATCGAGACCTACGGCTGCGCGTTCAATGCAGCCGACGGCGAAGCCATGGCCGGCGTGCTGCAGCGGGCCGGCCATCGCGTCGTAAGCGATCCTTCGGCGGCCGACGTGATCATCGTCAACACCTGCACGGTCAAGGATCGCACGTATCTGAATTTCGAGAAGCGGTTTCGACGCCTGAAGGCCGCGGCGCTGGCGGGCGAGGGGCCGCGGCTGGTCGTGGCGGGGTGCATCCCCAAGGCCTACGAGCGGAGCGACCTGCTGGCCGGGGTGGCGGCGCTGGGGCCCGACGCGATCGGGCGCGTGGACGAGGTGGTGGAACAGGCGATGCGCGGGGGCGCGCCGCATGTGCTGCGCGGGGAGCGGCAGCGCGGCGCACCGCGCGAACGACTGCCGACCGCGCGGCGCAATCCGCTGGTTGAAATCCTGCCGATCGCGAGCGGCTGCCTCAGCGCATGCAGCTTTTGCCAGACCCGGCTTGCGCGGGGGCGGTTGCGCTCGTTCCGGCCGAGCGATCTGGTGGAGAAAGCGCGCCGCGGGATCGACGAAGGCGTGCGTGAAATCTGGATCACGTCGCAGGACGTGGGGGCGTACGGCCGCGAGGCGGGTTACACGTTGACGGGGCTCGTCGGGCGCATCGCCGAATTGCCGGGCGATTTCCGCATCCGGCTGGGGATGACCAGCCCGCAGTGGGTGAGTGCGGATCTGGAAGCCTGGCTCGATCTGTTGGATCATCCGCGCCTGTTTCGGTTCTTGCACATTCCGGTGCAGTCGGGTGCCGACGGCGTCCTGCGGGCGATGCGGCGGGAGAATACAGTGGCCGAGTTTGAGGCCGTCTGCGAGGCGATGCTGGCGCGGCACCCGGACCTGGCGTTGATGACCGACTTGATCGTCGGTTTCCCGACCGAAACGGAAGCGGATTTCGCCGAGACCTTGGCGCTGGTCGAGCGGGTGCCGTTCGCCGCGGTGAACCGGTCGCGGTTCAGCGCCCGGCCGGGGACGGCGGCCGCGCGACTGACCGGTCTGCCCGGCGCGGTGGTGACGGAACGGTCCAGCCGGCTGAATGTCGCGGTGCGGGTGACGACGCGCCGCTGGCACGAGCGGCTGGTCGGGCGACGCGAGCGGGTGCTGACGTTCGAGAGTGATCCCGCGGGCCGGCGGACGCTGGCGCACAGCGGCGCCTGGCGACCGGTTGTGCTGCCGGGCGTGCGGGCGGTGGGGGAATGGCTGGAGGTGGAGTATGTGGGAGCGGCCGATTTTCATTTGAAGGGAAGGCCGGTAACCATTTAGCTCGGAGAGATTGAGGATTGGGGGTGACGCCGGCTGGGGTGAGTGCGGAATCAAAAAAAGCCCATGTTAAGCGCTTTCATCTGGCGTTCGGCTTCGCTTCGCGGTATGCTTGGATCCTATTCGCGCTGACACCTTGCTCCAATCCGCCAGCGCTCATCCCAGGCCAAGGGTTGCCCTCGATGAATCGCATCCTTTCCGACGAACAGTGGTTTCAATTTTTCCAGCAGGGTTATCTCCGGCTGGGGCGTGTCCTCGACGACGCCGAGCTCAAGGCGCTTCAGACGCGCATCGATCAGATCATGCTGGGCGAGGCCGACGTCGATTACGACCGCATGCTGATGCAGCTCGACAGCGAGACGGGCCGCTATGAAGATGCGCCGGCGCAGGTCCTCGGGTTCAAGGGGCCGACGCTCAACTACCGGAAAATTCAGAATCTGGAGATGGATCCGGTCTTCCTGCGGTTCATGCAGAAGCCGATCTTCCGCGAGATCTGCGCCGAAGTCTACGGGGCCCATGCCTCGATCTCCGTTTACCGCGCGATGTTCATGAACAAGCCTTCACGGCGCGGCACGGTGCTGCCCTGGCACCAGGACGGCGGCGAGCAATGGGAACTGGACCGCGACCCGCTGGTGACGCTCTGGACGGCGCTGGATGCGGCAACCATCGCCAACGGCTGCGTGCAGGTGATCCCGGGAACCCACCGGCTGGGTCTGCTGAGCGACTTCGGCCACACGATCACGCCCGAGCAGGAACGGGAGCATTGCCCCGAGGACAGGATTGTCTATCTGGAACTGGACCCCGGCGAATGCGTTCTACTCCACAACCTGCTGCTGCACCGGTCGGACGTGAACCGCACGGATCAGTCCCGGCGCGGATTCAGTGTGTGCTACATGGATGCCCGCACGCGAACGACGCAGGGCGAATCGTTCCCGGTGATTTTCGGCAAAGGCGCGCTGGATCCCGAGCAGTTGCGGATGGCGAAAGCCGGTTCCTAGCGGTCGGGATCAGCAGCGGACTCACGGGCCGGGCTGAGGCGCGGCGGCAAGGCGTGCCGCGCCATCGGGATCGGCGACGCCGGCCAGCGCGCCGTGGCCCGGAGCGGCGCCGATCCTGAGCGTATCGCCGGTCCAGAACTCGATGACATTGAAAATAATCGCATCGCCGAGCGAGGCCAGTTGGTAGACCGGCAGGATGACGAAGACCCAGAAGAGGGCCGATTCGACCCATTTCTCGGCGTTGCCGGCGTCGTTGCCAACTTCGCCGTTAAAGTCATAAACGGCGTGCGTCAGCGGAAAACGTCCGTAGCAGCTCGTCACGACGAGCGGCGATATTGCCAGCAACAGCAGCGCGGCCGCGGCATGAAGGCGTGAGCGCATCGTGGTTCCTCCCGTCAATCGATCGAAGGGGCGTGGGGGCGGCTCCGGGGCGATCAGTTTTCCAGTTCATCAATCGCGCGGCGCAGGTCGGCCATGCCGGCCTCGAGGTCGCGCCGGGCCGCTTCGACTTTGTCGTCGGCCTGGTCCGCCAACCGGCCGGCCTCTTCATCCAGGCGATTCATGCGGGCTTCCAGGCCGGCGCGGGTGGATTGCCATTCGCGGCGCGCGGCATCGTCGTCGCCGGCATGGCGCGCTTCATATTCGTTGAGCCGGGCGCGCAGGGCGTTGAGTTCCGCGTCGATGTGTTGGGCCAGGGATTCGGTCTGCTGGCCGACATAGCGCGCGGTGGTGTCGACGGCCTGTTCCAGTTGTTCGCCGACATCCTCGGCGGTGACTTCGGCCTGCGGCGGCGGGGGCGTGGAGGGCGGGCGGTCGCACGCCGTCGGCGCGAGGCCC
>MVZB01000281.1 GCA_002068205.1 candidate division BRC1 bacterium ADurb.BinA292 | reverse complement strand
GGCGCGCAGCATGGCGCGGGCGGCGGCCGCGTCGCGCACGCCGCCGGCAGCCTTGACGCCCATCAACGGACCGACGGCGGCGCGCATGAGCGCCACCGCCGCCGCTTCCGCGCCGCCGAACAGGAAACCGGTGCTCGTCTTGACGAAATGCGCGCCGGCATCGCGCGCGAGCAGGCAGGCGCGGATGAGCTCCTCGTCGCTCAAGCCGCCCGATTCCACGATCACCTTGACGATGCGCCCGCGAGCGGCTTCGACAACGGCGCGGATCTCGTCGCGCACCGCCGCGTCGTCGCCGTCGCGCAGCCACCCCAGATTGAGAACCATGTCGATCTCGTCGGCGCCGGCTTCGACGGCCAGGACCGTTTCAAAGGCCTTGGCGGCGGAGGTCATCGCGCCCAGGGGGAAACCCACGACCGTCGCCGTGCGGACGGGTGTGCCCGCAAGACGGTCGATGCACTGCGCCAGGCGCGTCGGGTGAACGCAGACGGCGGCGACGTGGAGGCGGCGTGCCTCGTCGCACAGCGCGTCGATCTGTTCAAGGGTCGCCTCGGGTTTGAGGAGTGTGCTGTCCAGGAAGCGGGCCAGTTCGGCCGGGGTCAGCCGGTTGACGGAATCGGGATCGAGCGGCGGGATGAGTGCGGGATGAGTGAGCGCGGGCGGCTCGGGCTGGATGACCGCGGCAAGTTCCTCCCGGATTCGGGCGATCGTCTGAATGGAATCCCGCATGATTGAAGGCCGAGGCGTCTCCCGTGCCGTTTCAACGGTAGTGCTCGGGTTTTGGTTCGCGCAGCATCAGATCCTCGACGGCCTGGCGCGGCGGCAGGTCTTCGTAACAAATCTGGTAGACGGCCTGCGTGATCGGCATTTCGACGTCGTGACGGCGGGCGAGCCCCCACGCAGACCGCGCCGTGGGATACCCCTCGACGACCATGCCGATCCGTTCCAGCGCGTCGTCGGGGGTGACGCCTTCGGCGATCAGGCGGCCGAATTGATAATTGCGCGAGTGGCGGCTGCCGGCGGTGACGATCAGATCGCCGACGCCGGAGAGCCCCATGAACGTTTCGAGGCGGGCGCCCATCGCCAGGCCCAAGCGGACGATCTCGGCCAGTCCGCGCGTGATCAGCGCCGCGCGCGCGTTGTCGCCGTAGCCCATGCCGTCGTTGACGCCCGCGGCGATCGCGATCACGTTCTTGATCGATCCGCCGAGCTCGACGCCATGCACGTCGTCATGCGTGTAAATGCGCAGGTACGGGCGGAAGAAGGCCTTCTGGATCCGCCGCGCCAGTTCCGGGTCGGGCGAGCTGGCGACCAGCGTCGTCGGCATCCCCTTGCAGACTTCTTCGGCGTGGCTCGGGCCGCTCAGGATGACGGCGCGGCGGCCGGCGGCCTCGCCCAGCACGTCGGCGAGGACCTGGTTCATCAGCAGGAGCGAGTCCTCTTCGATGCCCTTGTTGCAGAGGACCCAGCCGCCGACGGCGTCGGCCTTGCCGGTCGCGGCCAGGTCCTCGCACAGCGTGCGCATCGCCTTGGAGGGGGCGACGACGACGCAGGCGTCGACCGCGTCGATCGCCTCGGCCAGGTCGGGCAGAAACTGAATTTCCGGGCTGACGGCGAAGTTATAGAGCCGCGGGTGAGTCCGGTCGAAGCCGATGCGCGACAACAGGGATTTGTCGATGTCCCAGCAGCGGACTTGATGGCCGTTGCGGGCGAGCAGATCGGCCAGCGTAATGCCCCACGTGCCGGCGCCGAGGACCGCGAACCGGCGGCTTTCATCCTGAGTGACGGGGCTGGTGAGGCTCATGGCGCGTGTCCTGATTCGGAGGTGTGCGGGGAGGAGCGATGGAAGATGCGCGATTCGGTTCCGGCGCGCAGCCGCGCGATGTTGCTCCGGTGCTTCCAGATGATGAACAGTCCGAGCAGCGAGGTGACCGCCACCGAGATCCAGGGCGGATTGCGGAAGTCGATGGCGATCAGGATGAGCGGCAGCAGAACGCACGAGACGATCGCGGCGAGCGAGACGTAACCGGTCGCGGCGATGATCCCCAGCGCGATCGGCAGCAGGATCAGCATGGCGAGCGGGATCACGGCGAGCAGCATGCCGAGGCTGGTGGCGACGCCCTTGCCGCCCTTGAACCCGAGCCACGGGCTGCAGGTGTGGCCGGCGACGGCGGCGAGGCCCACGACCCAGGGCCAGAGCCGGTCGGGCCACGCCGGCGCGAACCAAGCCGCCGGCAGGAGGAACGCCGCCGGCAGGTAGCCCTTGAGCAGATCGACGAGCAGGCAGCCGAACCCCCACGGCTTGCCGAGGACGCGCAGGGCATTGGTGGCGCCGACGTTGCCGCTGCCCGCCCGGCGGATATCGATCCCCTTGACCCGCCCCATCAGGTAGGCCGTCGGGAGCGAACCGATGAGGTAGGCGGTCAGGATGCCAAGGAGGGGGAACGCGATGGGCATGGCGACGAGTCCGGGCGGCGGGTTGGGGATGCGAAGGCAGCGCGCGGGCCGCAAGTATCTTAGGCAAGGCGCGGGGCGGTTCGTAAGCGAAAAAAGGGCCTTGTCGCCGATTCGGGCAGGTTTCACAATGGGACGGCTGATCTAACAACGGTCGACCGGACGCCGCAATGAAGGAGCAGGTACGCGATGGCGCGCAGGAAAAGCGATTCACAGCCGGGGTTTGAGCAGTCGCTCAAGCAACTGGAAGAGATTGTGCGGCGGCTGGAGGAGGAAGAAGTGCCGCTGGAGACGTCGTTGCAACTCTTCGCCGACGGCCAGCGGCTGGTGCGTGCGTGCGAGGCGCAATTGAAGGCGGCCGAGAATCAGGTGCGGCAGTTGCTGGAGAATGCCGCCGGTGAAATCGAGGAGCAGGCGTTCGACGCGGCGGACGACCGCTGCGGCGAGCTGGCGGGGGAAGCGGGCGAGGCGGAGAGCGAGGACGGGGCACTGGCGGGCGAACCGGCGGAAGCTCCGCCGACGCCCCCGACCCATCCCGACGACGACGATCTTCCGTTTTAGCAGCAGGTCACAGTTCGGATTATGATGGCTCACGCGGAGGCGCGGAGGAAGCGCGAAATTCGAAACTCGAAATTCGAAACAAATCCGAAGGCTTAAATCTCAAAAGCGGAAGAAATCAAGGCCCACAGAGAAATCAGGAAAAAATACTTCGTGAAGACGCAAGAACATCAAAGCGAAAGACAAAAATTTTGGCGTAGGATTCTTTGATTGGTAGACATTGCCGCGGCTCAGCCTGTCGGCTGGGGGACGGCGGCCTCTTTCCGTGCCAGTTCGGTGGCGGCCATTTCGCGCAGGACGTCGATCAGCGCGTTCTGGAAGAGGAAGGGGGCTTCGCGCTCGATCGTGGATTGTTTGTCGGCCCAGGGGCGCCAGAAGGCGGGGATCGATTCGGCGGCCCGCAGCGCCGCGAGCAGGTCGCGCTCGTGCTCGAAGACAGGGAGGCGGTCCTGTCCCATGAAATAGGCGCAGCGGATCAGCGCCGGCTTGGATTGCGAGGCCGACTCGATCAGGGCGACCGGGCGGCCGGCCTGCAGGAACGGGAAGAGGGGCACGTCGCCGTCGGCGACCACGAGGGCGGCTTCGGTCAGCGCGCGGCGCAGAAACGGCCCCGCCGCGGCCACGTATTCCACCTCCGGCGTACGGGGCTGGGTCACGTGGGGCTCGCCCAACACGACGAGCCGGCTCAGGCCGAGCCGGCCGCGCAGCGGCAGCAGATCGGCGAGTAGATCGCGACGGGCCAGCGGCCGGCGCAGCCAGATGAACGCATGGCGACCGGCGCCGCGCCGGCGGCGGGACAGGAGGCTCTCGGCCAGACGCCAGCCGAGCGATTCCACCGTCCGTTCGGGGAGGAACGTCAGGCGCCGGTGGTAGTCATACATCTGCGCCGAGCCGTAATGCAACAGGCGGAGGGGGACGCCGCGCGCGCCCTTGGGATTCTTCAGCGCGCGGGCGACATCCACGGCGTTGTGAATTTCGGTGTCGACGTCGGTGGTCAGCAGCGTGAATGATTCGGTTGCCTGGCGGCGGCCCAGGTCGAGCAGGTAACGACGCAGTGCCGTGGCCAGTTCGATCGGGCGGCGGAACCGCAGGGCAAATTCCGGGGTGTAAACGACGGCCGCCGGCGGG
>MVZB01000280.1 GCA_002068205.1 candidate division BRC1 bacterium ADurb.BinA292 | reverse complement strand
GTCACGCACAGCGGCTACATCAAGCGCACGCCGACAAGCCTCTACCGCCGCCAGCGCCGCGGGGGCAAGGGGGCCAGCGGGGTCAAACCCAAAGAGGAAGACTGGGTTGAACATCTGTTCGTGGGAACGACCCACAACTACATCATGTTCTTCACGAACACGGGCAAGGCGTACTGGCTGAAAGTGTGGGAGCTGCCGCAGGCGGGGCGCGCCTCGCGCGGGCGGCCGATCGTCAACCTGCTCGCGCTGGAGCCGGGCGAAACGATCCAGGCGATGATCCCGATCGACAAGTTCAGCGAGGACCGTTATCTCGTCATGTGCACGCGCAAGGGGCAGGTGGTGCGCAATTCGCTGGACCTCTACTCCAACCCGCGCAAGGTCGGCATCAAGGCGATCAATATCGCCGACGACGACGAGCTGATCGCGGTGCGGATGACCAATGGGCATCAGCAATTGCTGATCGCCACGCGCGAGGGGATGGCCGTGCGATTCGATGAAAACGACGTGCGGCCGATGGGCCGCTTCGTCGGCGGCGTGCGCGGCATCAACCTGCGCGGCGACGACCAAGTGGTCGGCATGATCGCCCTGCGCCCCGAATCGACGGTGCTGACCGTGTGCGAAAAGGGCTACGGCAAGCGGAGCGACGCCGAGGACTACCGGCTGACCAAGCGCGGCGGCGTCGGCGTGATCAACATCCGCGCCACGGAGCGCAACGGCAAGGTGATCGCCGTCCTGGACGTCATCGAGAGCGACGAGCTGATCCTCATCTCGGAGCAGGGCATCACGATCCGCTCGCGGGTCTCCGACATGCGCGTCATCGCCCGCGCGACGATGGGCGTCCGCCTGATGCATCTGGAGGAAGGCGACAGCCTGGTCGGCGTGGCGCGCATCGAGGAGGACAAGTCGGTGGCGGGCGTCGCCGACGCGGCGGATGAGGGCGACGAGGAAGCGGACGCGGAGCCGGAGGTCGACGAGGGCGGCGAGGAATAGCGGCCGGGCACTCTTGTTGCTTCCCTGGCTGAGCTTTGCGGCGAACACGCCGAGCCGGTTCCGGTGCGCCGGATCGCCGGTTCACTCAGTCCCTTGAAACAGCCCGTGTTATGACGCTCGGTGCGCTGCCCCGCCGCTCGGCGGGCGACCTGTCCGATCCCCCGTCCGGCGCCGACGCGCCGCCTCCACCGAGGCGCCGCCGACGACGGCTCTTTCGTTTCACCGCGCTCCTGCTCCTCGCCTGCCTTCTCCTGCTTCTCGTCGTGCTGCTCGTGCCGTGGTCGTTCGACTGGGTCGATCGCCGCGTCCAGAGCGCCTGGCGCAAGGCGACCGGCACCGGCCTGACCTATTCCGAGGCCACGCTGCGGCTGCTGTCGGGGACGTTCACTGTTCAGTCGCCGCGCATCCTCGATCCGGCGACCGACCGGCCGCTGGCGTCGTTTGAGCAACTGACCGTCAACCTCCCCTTCGCCGAGCTCGTCTCGCTCGATTCGCCGATCATCATCGAGAGCATCTCGGTTTCGGGCCCGTTCGCGGCCGCCGTCGCGCTCGTCGATTCCCGGCCGCGGCTGCTCGGCGACGCCGCCCTGCTGCTGGACCGTTACCAGGAGCACCGCCGGCGTTTGGCGGCGGAGGAGCCCGAGGATCAGGACGCGCGCGACCGCATCGGCATCCGGAAGATTCAATTCGAGCCGCTCAGCCTGCGCCTGCTCGACGTGCCGACGACCGCCGCGCTGGCCGACGGGACCGTCACGACGGCGCCGCTGACACTGGACGCCATCACGACGCACGCGGTGCTGCTGGAGCTGGACGACGCCCGGCTGGAGCTCGATTTCGCCGGCACGCTCAGGCCGACGGGGATCTCGCTCGAGGCGGGATTCAACGGTCATCCGCGCGAGGAGGGTCTCGCGCTGACGCTGAACCGCGTGCCCGGCGGCGAGGATCTCGATTTTGATCTGGCGATCGCGCGGTTCCTGAGCCGCGCCGATCTCCCCTGGCCGGCCGAGCCGTGGTTCGAGGTGCGCGGCCTGGCCGCGACGGGACGCATCCGCCGCGCGGCCGACGGCCCCCTGCATTCGCGGGCCGACCTGCAGCTGGCCGAACTGCGCGTTCAGGAAGCCCCGGCGAGCCAGATCGGCGACGCCGCCACGACGTCGGGGCGCAGCCTCGGCCCGCTCAGCCTGGCGTTGCAGGCGGAGCTTTCGCCCGATTTCAAGCAGCTTCAGTTCGATTCGATCGAGCTGCACAACGGCTCGCTGGCGCTGGAAGCCGCCGGGCGGCTGACGCTCGCCCGGCCGTTCCGATACGTCGTCGACGTCGCCCGGCTGATGTTGAGCGACACGGCCCTGGATCTGGCGACGGTCTGGCTGCCCGGCGCCGGGCGCATGCCCCAGCCGCCCGACGCGCGCATCCGCTTCGCGGCGCATGCCGCCGGCGACTTGCTCGGGCTGCGGCCCGATGCCCTGCAGGGCCAGCTTGAAATCAGCGGTTTCGATTGGCAACAGCCTTCGCTGCCGGCGCCGTTGCAGCGGCTCGACCTGCAGGCATCGCTGACGACCGAATCGCTGCGGATCGTGCAGGCCTCGGCCCAGATGGGCGGCATCCCGCTCCGGATCGGGGGGGAGTTGCGCGGCCGGCCGCTGCTGGGCGAGATCGATCTGCTCCGGCTGACGTGGGAAGCCAGCGGCGCGCTGGAGGACGTGACGGGCCTTGCCGACCGCTGGATGACGGAACCGGCGCGCGAACTGACGTTGACGGGCCACATCGAAGGGCGGGGCGAAGCGGTGCTCGAATCGCCGTTCGAGGGGGCGATCCGCGATGCGCTGGAGCGCGCCCGGATCACCGGGCAGATCGAGCTGGACGACGTCACCGCGCGCCATCCATGGCTGCCGTGGCCGGTTTCGGACCTGAACCTGCGCGTCGACCTCGCTCCCGAGCGCGCGGAGGTGACGGCGCTGACGGCCACCGCCGGCGAAACGGTGATCGAGGCGACCGGAACCCTCTCGGGCGAACCGCGCTTCTGGAGTCGGCCGCGGATCGAAGGGGCCGCCAAGGTCAACGGCCGGCTCCAGGATCTGGCCGCGCTGGCGGCGAAATGGGTGGAGCCGCTGCCCGCCCTGGCGGGCGGCGTGCGGGCGAACTTTGAGGGCGCGACCACGGTCGGCGATTGGGACGCCGCGCGCGTCGACGGCGAGATCATTTTGTCCGACGTCGAATTCGCGTTGGTTGACCCTCAGTTTGAATGCACCGGGCTCGACGCCCGGCTGAATGTGACGACCGACCGCGTTGAGATTGAATCGCTCAGCGCGGCCTGCCTTGACCGATCGGTTCAGGCCGAGGGGCGGATCCTCGGCGAGCCGGTCTTCTGGCGGGCGCCGCGCCTGGAATTCAGCGCCGCCACCGCCGGACCGGTCGATGAGATCGTCGCCTTCGTGCGCAACGAGGCCGCCCGGTTCGATGCCGAGCTGCCGGACTTGCCTCCGGCCGAGGGGAACGCCGAGATCCGGATCGCCGGCGAGGGATCCCTGGCGCGGCCCGCGACGTTCGAACTGCGGGCGTTCCTCGATCTCGCCGATTACCGGACCGAGCTGAATTATCCGCACATCCAGGGGCCGCTGCGGCTGCGCGGCGCGCGGGTGGAGCTCGCCCGCGACCGGCTGGCGATCTCCGACACGACCGGGGCGCTCGGAGAACTGCCGCTGTCGCTCGCCGCCGAGATCACGCCCGCGGGGGGCGAGATTCAGGCCGGGTTGAGCGGCGCGCTGCCGTCGATGAAGCGGCATCTGCCGACGTTGTTCGAGTACATGGCCGTCGACGGCGCGACGAGTCTGAGCGAGACGATCCGCTGGCGACTGCGCGAAGGGGCCGCGCCCCCCGCCGATCTGGAGGACGTCTGGCGGGTCATCCGTCCGGAGAACCCCTCCGCCGATCCCGACGTCTGGCTCGCGTCCATCCGCGAACGTTACAACCTGACCGCCGACGGAAGCGCGCAGCTGCAATCCGCCGAGATTACGCCCAGCGTCTTCCCGACCCGGCTGACCAACATCAGTGGCACGGTGCGGCATGATCTGGAACGCGCCTGGACGCCGGAACCGGTGGCGGTGGATGCGGGGGAAGGGACGACCGGGGCGCGCGCCGTCGTCGAGTTTC
>MVZB01000279.1 GCA_002068205.1 candidate division BRC1 bacterium ADurb.BinA292 | reverse complement strand
GATCGCGCATCGCGGCAGCGGCGCGTATCACTTCACCCGCCACCCCGTCCGGACCGCCGCCGACTCCCGGCTCGCACGGCTGTGGGGCGACGGGGAACGGGAAGTCCCCAGCGCGCACCACCAGGCGTTGCGCGACCTCGCCCCCGGCCTGCGCGCCGTGGCGTGGGCGCCCGACGGCCTGATCGAGGCCGTGGAACTGGAGGCGCACGACAGCTTCCTGATCGGCGTCCAGTGGCACCCCGAGCAGGCCCCCGACGATCCGGCGCACCGGAAACTGTTTGAAGCCCTCATTGCGGCGGCGCTAAAGTAGTCTCCGAGTGCATGCACGCCGGAGACACGCGATGCCCCTGCTGCCGATCCGCATCTACGACGACCCGATCCTGCGCGAAACGGCGCGCCCGATCGAACAGGTGACCGACCGCCTGCGCGCGCTGGCGCGCGACATGGCCGAGACAATGTACGAAGCCCGCGGGATCGGCCTCGCCGCCAACCAGATCGGCGAGCTGGAGCGCATCATCGTGGTCGACGTGGACTGGGCCTCGCGCAACGGGCGGCGCGCCCTGCCCAGGAATCCCCTGACGCTGATCAACCCCGAGATCCTCGACGATTCGGTCGAGGACGACGTCTACAGCGAGGGCTGCCTGAGCATCCCGGGCGTCGAGGGCGATGTCTGGCGGCCCGTGCGCATCCGTTACCGTTACACCGACCTGGACGGCCGGACGCACGAGGACGAGGCCGAGGGCCTCCGCGCCCGCTGCATCCAGCACGAGATCGACCACCTGAACGGCGTGCTGTTCATCGACCGGATGACGCCGGAAGAGCGGGCGCGGCTGGCCGGGGCGCTGGCCCAGATCCGGTACGATCTGGTCGTCGATCAAGCCGCCGGCGCCCGAATTGACCTGTTTTCGGCGACTGCCAGAACGTGTTATTTTAGGTTAAACCCTTACGCCGCCCGCGGCGGCGTGCCGAAGGGGTGACTGGATGTCCCTTGTGTCGCGGATCTCCCGGATGGCGCTTCCCAGAAGAACAACCGCTCGCGAGTCGCTCATGAACCGGCGCTTCACCACGAAGGGACAAAGCTCGATGGACCTTCGGGTGCAATCGCGAGGGTTTTCCGTGGGAATCGTCGGCTGTCAACCATCACCACCCGGGGGCCGCGCCGCGCGGCGAACGGAGGTCGCAACTCTCCGTGGATAAGCTGCTGCTGCCGGAGAGCCTGACCATCCCGAGCGTCGAGGAAATCCTGGCGCGGATGGATCCCCGCCCGTCCGACAAGGGGGTCCTGCTGATTCGCAAGGCCTATGAGACGGCCAAGGAGGCGCATAAGGATCAGCGCCGCAAGTCCGGCGAGCCCTATTTCATCCACCCCGCCCGCGTCGCCTGGCATCTGGCCGGGATGATCAACGACCCGGCGACGATCGCCGCCGGCCTGCTCCACGATGTCGTCGAAGACTGTTTCCTGACCAATCCGGCGATCAAGGCGCAGTTCGGCGAGGAAGTGGCCGAGCTGGTCGAGGGCGTGACGAAAATCTCCGCCATCAATTTCACCTCCGAAACCGAGAACCAGGTCGGCAACCTGCGCAAGATGATCCTGGCGATGGCGCGCGACGTGCGCGTCCTGCTGATCAAGCTGTGCGACCGCCTGCACAACATGCAGACGCTGGAGCACCTGCCGCCGCCGCGCCAGCGGGCCGTCGCCCAGTCCACCCTCGACATCTACGCCCCGCTGGCCAACCGGCTGGGGATGACGCGCATGCGCACGCTGCTCGAGGACCTCTCGATGCGCTACATCAATCCGGCGGAATTTCACCGCCTGGAACGCAAGCTGGCGGTGCGCGCCGAGCGCGACCAGCGCATCGTCGAGGAGACCCGCCGTCTGCTGAGCGAACACCTCGAGCGGATGGGCATCCCCGCCGCCGTCCACGGCCGGCGCAAGCACATCTACAGCATCCACATGAAGATGAAGCGCCAGGGGCTGCGCTTCGAGGAGGTCCGCGACATCCTCGCCATCCGCCTGATCACCGACACCATCGCCGAATGCTATGAAATCCTCGGCATCGTCCACTCGCTCTGGAAACCGATCACCGGGTTCTTCAAGGATTACATCGCCACCCCGAAGGAGAACGGCTACCGCTCGATCCACACGACCGTGATCGGCGTGGAAAACGAAGTCACCGAAATCCAGATCCGCACCCACGAGATGCACCAGATCGCCGAGGAGGGGATCGCCGCTCACTGGAAATACAAGGAAGTCGGCGGCTCGACGAACGGGAGCTGGGGCAGCGAGGAGAAACGCCTGGCCTGGCTGCGCCAGCTCGTGGAATGGCTGCAGGACGTCCACGATCCCTCCGAATTCATGCGCGATCTGAAGCGCGACGTCTTCGAGGCCTCCGTCTTCTGCTACACCCCCAAGGGCGACATCATCGAAATGCCGCGCGGCTCCACCGCGCTCGACCTCGCCTTCCGGATCCACTCGCAACTGGGCTACACCTGCTCCGGCGCGCGCATCAACAACCGGATGGCGTCGATCCGCAGCGAGCTGCAGACGGGCGACGTCGTCGAGATCATCACCAGCAAGAACGCCCATCCGACCCCCGACTGGCTGCAGATCGCGCGGACCGGCCGCGCCCGCAACAAGATCCGCCACTGGCTTAAGGAGAGCCAGCACGACCTCTTCCTGGACCGCGGACGGCGGATGGTGCTCGAGCTGGCGCGCCAGCGCATCGGCGGCGCCTTCGAGGAAGCCCGGATCGACGAAATCCTGCAGCCCCACCTCGGCTCGTTCAACGTCGTCGGCCTCGAGGACCTGTTCGTCGAGGTCGGCTGCGGCACGATCAAGGTCAACAGCGTCGTGGCGCGCCTCGAGCAGGTGCTGCGGCCGGTCGAACCGCGCCGGCCCCCCAAGGCCCAGCGCCGACCCGGCAAGAAGAAGGACGTCGTGCTGGTGGAGGGGATGGCCGGCGCCGTGGTGCGCATGGCCCGCTGCTGTCAGCCGCTGCCCGGCGAGCCGATCGTCGGCTTCGTCACCCAGGGGCGCGGCATCTCGATCCACCGCGAGGATTGCGCCGCCTTCGAACATATCCGCGCACGGCTGGGCGGCGCCGAGCATCGCGTCGTCCATGTCGAATGGGGCGACGCCAGCCGCGCCCTGCAGAAGGCCGCCATTCGCCTCGTCTGCCAGGACCGCAAGGGGCTGCTCAGCGACATCTCCACCGCCGTGACGCAGTTGAACGTCAGCATCGTCGGCAGCAACTCCTCCTCCAACATTCGCGACAACCGCGCGATCATCAAGCTGGTCGTGATGATCGAGGATGCCGAACAGCTCAACCGGATCCTGACGCGCCTGGCGACCGTGCCCGGCGTCCTCTCGCTCAGTCGCGTCGTCCACGACCGCTGATTTTTTTTGAGGTCCACGCACCCGGCCGTGCAACATCGCCTTCCACCAACAGGCCAACGGGTGTAGCATGGCAACGCGGAGTGGGTAGGGCGATCGCCGGCCGGCGCGATTTCGCGCCGGCGGGAGGAAAGTCCGAGCACCACAGGGCAGGATGCTTCCTAACGGGAAGGCGGGGCAACCCGACGGCCAGTGCAACAGAAAACATACCGCCGATGGCGGCGCCGATTTTTCCCTCGCGGAATGGTTGGCGGTCCGATCAGGCAAGGTTGAAATGGTGCGGTAAGAGCGCACCAGCGCCGTGGCGACGCGGCGGCTTGGTAAACCCCATCCGGTGCAAGGCCAAATAGGGAGGGATCGTGCGCCTGGCCCGGGCCGTTGGCCTGGGTGAGGCGCGCGGACGTGGCGGCCCGTTGCGTCAGAACCTCCGGGTAGGCTGCTCGAGCCCCGGGGCAACCCGCGGGCCTAGATGAATGATCGTCGCCGGCCTGCCGGCCGAACTTCAATCCCCACGATGGCTCACGCCGTCGGGGGACAAGCTCCGGCCGGCCCGGCACAGAACTCGGCTTACAGACCCACTCCCCCAAAGTTTGCTGGCCAATTCGCATCCTCAGACCGGCCCGGCGCCTTCACCCCCGCGCCATCCGGCCGGGCCGGCTGGCGCGCTCTTCGGCGGCGGTTCACGTTCCGCGCCGTGGCTGTCGAGCGGTTCAGTGGGTTGCCGGCTCGAATAAGATTCGCCGGCAGTGGTCACAGGCG
>MVZB01000278.1 GCA_002068205.1 candidate division BRC1 bacterium ADurb.BinA292 | reverse complement strand
GCGGCGGGCGAGGCCTCGCCGACGCGTGCGCTGGCCCGCCTGCGCGTCGACCGCGTCGCCGAGCATGACTGGCGCGGCGCCGACCCCGACGCCCGCAGCTTTCGCAACATCAATACGCCCGCCGACCTGGAGCTGGTGCGGCAGGCGGTTCAACAGGACAGGCCGCCGGCCTGATCCGCCAAGCCCTCGACGCAAAGGAACCCGCGGCGCCATGGGAAGCAATCCGTGCGAGAATCAGGAGCCGACGCAGATCATCCTGCGCGACCAGCTAGCCATTGACCGGACGGTGCTCGCGTTCGAACGGACCTATCTGGCCTATGTGCGGACGGGGCTGACGTTTTTCATTGCGGGGGTGACGTTCATCAAGCTGCTCGAGGGGGTCATCGTGCAGGCGCTGGGCTGGGTCTTCCTGCCGATCGGGCTGCTCGTGGC
Source organism: candidate division BRC1 bacterium ADurb.BinA292 (assembly GCA_002068205.1). GTDB lineage: Bacteria > Sumerlaeota > Sumerlaeia > MVZB01 > MVZB01 > MVZB01. The sequence goes on along the minus strand of MVZB01000278.1, from coordinate 3,730 downwards.
GCTGCTGGGTTATCGCCGTTACCGGCAGATCAAGCGCTCGCTGGATGCCTGCGGCAAACTGACGCGATCCACGGATGCGGGGCTGATGTGATGGGCAAAAACTTAGCGGTCCGGTCCGGAAAGATCCTCTCCGCTGGCTTTGTTGGGAGGGGGAAGGAGGGCGGAGAAGACCCTGTGTTTCCGGACCGGACCGCGGCCTGCAGGCCCTTGGGGTGTCCCGGCATGAAGGGGTTGGGGGGATACGGGAGGTTCATGCCGGAACGGTCAGCTTGGGGGCTGACGGGACCTACGGCGCATCCGCATATTTGACTGAACACCCATACGGCTTGGTCGTCGAGTAGCTGACCTCGCGTCCGGCCAGCAGATCCTCGACCACCGCTTCGGCATAATTCACGTTCTCGCTTTCGCCGTCATTCAGTTTCCCCATCGGCGCATTGTCGATCGCGCCGGAATAGACCAGTTTGCCCTCGGTGTCGATCACGAAGACATGGGGGCTGGTCTTGGCGCCAAAGTAGCGGCCGATCGAGCCGTCATAGTCTTCCAGGATCGGCGATTTCACGTCGTACTCCTCGCGCATGTTGACGAGCCGCTCGGTCGTGCCGGTGTGGGTGCTGTCGATCTGCAGCACGACCACATCCTTGTCGGCGTATTTCTCGGCCAGCGCATCGACCGTCCGCTTCTTGTTGTGATCGACGATGAACGGGCAATCCGGATTGGTCCAGCTCAGGACGATGATCTTGCCCTCGTAGTCCGAAAGGCTATGGGTCTTGCCGTCGATGTCGGTCAGCGAGAAATCCTTGACCATGTCGCCGACCTGGACCGTCTCATTTTCGGGGGCGACGGAGACCTCCACCTCGGCCGAGGTTTCGCCCTCCATGATCTCCTCGGCCGGCTGGGCCGGAACGGGGCTCGGATCGTCCGCCAGAATCGGCGTCGCCAGCATACCCAATCCGAGAGCGGCTACGATGGCCGCCGAACGTAAAACCGAGAGCATGACATTTCCTCCCTGTTCACATCGGGGTGACGTTGCGCGATCCATCAAGCAAGAGCAGTGCCGGATCGGGTTGATCTTGCCGACGGGCGCTGAAACCGCGAATTTACCTGATTCACCGATCCCTGGGATGCGCCGCGCCGCCGGTCATTTGCAAGAAGTGCCCACGTGGCGTGTATTTCTGGCGCACCCCTGGTCCAGACTGACTCTCACATTCCGTCTCGCGTCCTCGTCCCTCGCGATCGGCCCCCAAAGGCGGTGAATCATCGCGAGACATCATCGCCCCCAAAGGGGCGAAGCATTGATTTGTCCCGTCCCGGGACAAAGGCCCGTGGTGCGCGGTCGCCACGTCAGCTTAATGGGTCGCGGCCGCCACGTCAAGCCCGCCCGTGGCCTCAGCCAGTTTTTCGATCACCAGCCCCGCCGTGATCACTGTCGGCAGCACGATCGGCTCGTGAGCCCGCCCGGCGGGGAAAATCACGTAGACCGGCACGCCGGACGCCCCCAACTGGCGCAGGACGGCGCCGATCGCCTCGTCGCGCAGCGTCCAGTCGGCCTTGACCGGAACGACGCCGTGGCGCGCGATCGCCTCGCGCACCGGCGCCGTCTCCAGCACCGCGCGCTCGTTGATCTGGCAGGTGACGCACCAATCGGCCGTGAAATCAACGAAGACTGTCTGGTTGCGCGCGACCAGCTCCTCCAAGGTCTCCACGCTGAACGGGATCCAGGGGATGCCGTCCGCGTTTGCCGTCGCCGCCGTCGGCGCCGTTGCGACGGGGCGATCCGCCGCCTGGCGACCCAGCCGAGCCAGCGCCCGTTCCGGCAGAAGGTAGTAGGCCGCCGCCACGAGCAGCGGCACGGCGATCATCGTTGTCGCGCGCCGCGGCAGACCGGCCAGCGGGCTCGTCCCCAGCCCCCACAGCCAGCACGCGAAGCCCACCACCAGCAGCAGGACCAGGGTTCGAACGAACGTGGAGGGGTCGACGAGGCTGGTCAGCACGCTCAGCAGCCAGACGAGCGTCGCCAGCAGCAGGAAACCCATCGCCTGCTTGAACGTTTCCATCCACGCGCCCGGCCGGGGGAGCCAGCGGGTCCATGCCGGAAAGGCCGACAGCAGCACATAGGGGGCGGCCAGGCCGGCGCCCGCCGCCAGAAACGCCGTCAGGGTCACGGGTGGCGGCAGGGCGAACGCCAGCCCGATCGCCGGGCCCAGCAGCGGCGCCGTGCAGGGCGTCGCCAGCGCGGTGATCAGCACGCCATTCATGAACGCGCCGGGGTAGCCCTCGCGCCGGCCCGCCGCGTCCAGTTTCGTGGCGCTCTGGCCCGGCAACTCGATGCTGTAAACGCCAAACAGGCTCAAGGCGAACGCCAGCACGATCATCGCCAGCGCGATGACGAACCGCGGCTCCTGCATCTGAAAGCCCCACCCCACGCGCTGGCCGCCCAGACTCAGCAGGATGACGACCAGCGCCAGGGCGCCGAAGGAGGCCAGGACGCCCGCGCCGAACGCCAGGCCCAGCCGCAGGACGCGCCCGTGCGCCTCGCCCCCCTGGCGCATGAAACTGAGCACCTTGAGCGACAGCACCGGCAGCACGCATGGCATTACGTTGAGCAGCATGCCGCCCAGAAAGGCGTAAAGCAGCAGCAGCCCCAGCGACATCCGCCGGGCGGGGCCCTCGCCCGGCGCCGAGAGGAAACTCAACCCGTCCCGGTCGGCGCTTTCAGGTTCAGCGCCGGCGGCCGTCGGGGTCGCCGCCTCCGCCGCCGGGGCGCTGTCCGCCGCCGGCTCCGCGACCGCGCCGGCTTCGGCCGTGCCGGCCGCGATCGTCGCCGGCAGGGCCACGGTAAACAGTTCCAGCCGTTCCTCGCCGGTCTCGGGGTTGACCAGCGGAATCCGCGCGACGATGCGCAGCAGATCCTCATCGCCCGCCTCGGCCAGATTGGCCGGCGCGGCATGCCCCTTGGCCTGCTTGCGAACCATGGGACTCCAGCGGAACACCAGCCGCGAGGCGTCGGCGGCGCACGCCCTGCCCGCGGGCCGGAAGGACGGTCTCCGCACGTTCCGGCTCGAGCTGTCCTTCGGGGCCACGCCCTCCAACAACGTGCAGGCGGCGTTCGGGCGGGACGGCGTCCCGGCCGACGGCGCGCTCGACGCGGGGGAGACGGACCTCATCATCGGGTGGGACCGGGGGGAGTGGTTCATCGCGCCGCGCGGGCTGAGGGGGCGGCACGCCGCGCCCGCCGCCACGTCCAACGGCCTCCAGAGGCTCACCGCCCTCATCCGCGTCACCGGCGCGGGCGTCTGCCTGCCCCCGTCCTTCGCCGACCGCGACGGCGCGGTCGTCTTCGCGGGCCTCCCCGCCGACCCCTTTCCGGAATGGCTGCGTCCCGACGCGTGGGACACCCTGCGCGTGACCGCGCGCGGCGCGGACGCGCCGCTCGAATCCGTAAGGGCCGTGTTCGCCGCGGACGGCGCGCTCCTGAAACTCAGATGAAGAGGGAGGCGCGGCAATGGCACCCGAAACACTTTTCATTTTCCTCGGCACCGCTTCCGCGCTCTGGCTCGCGGCCAGAGCGCACGAGGCCCGCAAGGGCAACGGCCGCGGCAGTCTCTTCCGCGCCCTGCCCGGCGTCGACCGGGCGGTTTTCCTGATTCTCGCCGCGGCCCTCTGCCTCCGCGCCGTCCCGAAACCCGTCCCGCCCTCCGGCGCGCCCGCGCCCGCCGCCCAACGCCGGGGG
>MVZB01000277.1 GCA_002068205.1 candidate division BRC1 bacterium ADurb.BinA292 | reverse complement strand
CCCGCCGGCGGGGGCCCGCATCAGCGAGGCGACGCGCAAGGCCGCCGCCGATGGCCTCTATCACGCCGTCTACGACGAGCAGGACCGGGTTGAGGACGTCCGGCTGGAGTTCTATGCCGGCGATTCGCCCGTGGACGTCGTGACGATGCACCAGCGGCTGACGATCCGTTACAGCTTCCGCCTGCGCCAGCCGGTCACCGACCTGAACGTCTCGCTCGTGTTCTACCGGGCTGATGGCTTGCAGCTCTCGACCATCTCGACGCTCAACGGGCACCTGCTGCGCGATTTCCACGAGGGACAGATCGAATGCGAGGTGGAAATCGAGGACTTCTGCCTCGTTCCCGGCACTTACGTGCTGATGATGCCAATCCACGAGGGCCAGAGCTATCTCTACCGCAACGTCGTCAAGGAGTTCGTGGTCCGCAGCAACGGCCGTCTGTCGTGGGCGGTCCTCGATTTTCCCTATCGCTATCGGGTGCTGTCGAAGACTCCACGCTGAACGCCGACCGATATTTGCTGGCGAGCGGGGGCCGCCTTCCGCATGATAGGGCTGCATGAAAGTGAGTGGCGACGGATGACGCTGACGGGACAGATCAAGCGCCGACTGCGGCAATGGGTGGAGCCGCCGCCCGCGGCGCCGGCCGACGAGCCCCCGCCGACGCGGGCGGCCGCCTGGCTGCGCGTGCTCGAGGACTATCCGCTCGAAGCCCTCCAGCAGGAGCGACCCGCGCTCTGGGACCAGTTGCTGGCCTGGGTGCGGGAGGAAGCCCCGTTCAGCCGGCTGATCAACGAGGACCCCGCCCGCGACGCCATCCTGGCGGATGAGAGTTTTCAGCGCGCCGCCGCCCGCGATCCGCGCGTGCTGTGGTCCGTCCTGATCACCGATGAGTCGATGAAGTTCCTGCGCCGGCACGCGCGCGGCATCCGGCTCGCGGCCGAGGACGGCTGGTTCCTGGTCCAGCTCCTCAGGGAGGAGCGTGTCCTCGAGTGCCTCGCGCGCGATCCCGATCGGCTGCGCCTCATCCTGACGCGGAACGAAACGCGCGAGGCGTTGCTTGCGGACGACGAACTGTTCGAGTCGCTGTGGCGCGACCCGCGGATGCTCGATCGGATCGGGCGGGATGAGGCCCTGCTCAACATGTTGCTGGTCGATCCGCGCACCCTGGAGCGAATGCTGAACGATGCCGGTCGCGTCCGCGCCTTCGTGCGCGATCCGCGCATTCAGCGCCAGATGCTCAAGGATCCGGAGGCCTTCGCCGCTCTGGCCGGAATGGACCTGCTCCGCGAGCGGATTTGGGCCAACCCGGGGTTGGTCGCGGCGCTGCTGACCGACCCGCGTGCGCTGAAGTGGGTTTTCTCCAGCAAAGAGGTTTCGCGCGCGCTGGTCGAGGACCTGCGCACGCAGCGACGCCTGCTGGCGGACAAGGACCTGTTTGTCGCGTTGGCGCGACACGGGAAATTCATCGCGCGCATCTGCGAGCACCCCCCGCTGGTAGCGCACCTGCTCACCGACCGGCGGGCCGTCGACTGGATGCTGACCAACGGCGACATGGCGCGCCGCCTGGCCCAGGATGCGCGCCTGCACACGCGGCTGCTGGGCGAGAAGGCCGTCTTCGAAAAGCTGGCCGGCCGCGAGCGTTTCCTCGAGCGGCTGTGGGAATTCCCTCATTTGATCGAAACGATCGTCGCCGACGAGCGCAGCGCCGATCTGATGGCGGCGCTGCCTGCTCAGGCGGCGCGCCTGGCCCGCGATGAACGGCTGCGGCATGCCCTGCTGGACGATCCGCGAGCCTTCGGCGAGCTGTCGCGCGCCGATCGCTTCATTGATCAGCTGTGGCAACAGGCTGATCTGATCGATCGCCTGCTGAACGACCGCCGCGCGATTGAATGGACGGAGAAGCTGCCTGAGCGCCTGGCGGCGTGGGCGTGCCACCCGGCTGTGCGCGAACGGCTGTTCGCCGACGAGGGCGCCTTCGCCGAACTGACGCGCCGCGAAGATTTTCTGCCCCGGCTCCTCGCGAGCGAGGAGACGCTGACACGGCTCCTTGAACGAGAAGAACTGCTCTCCCGACTGGCGCGGCACACGCCGGCGCTCGACCGGCTCGCGACACGCGACGACCTGTTCGCCTGGCTGACCGGCCGGCGCGACATCGTCCAGCGGCTGCTGCGCGAGGACGCCGCCCAGGAGATCCTGCTGACCGACCGGGAACTGCTCGGCCGCGTCCTGACGCAACCGGCGGCGCAGCAGGCGCTGTTGGAACACGACGGGCTCCTGACCGAGCTGCTGGCCGCACCGCGCGCGATCGACCGCCTGGTCCATGATGACGTCCTGCTGACGCGCCTGCTCGAACAGGAACGGGTCTTTGACAAGTTGCTCAGTGATGCCCCGCTGCTCCAGCGGCTGCTGGAGCATGAGCGGACGCGGGACTGGCTGCTCAATGACCGGGTTAACCGCGATCGGTTGCTGCGCGATGAGCGCGTGTTGGACGCCATCGTGACCGATGACACGGGACTTGAACGCCTGTTGAATCATTCGCGAGCGAAGGAGCGCCTGCTCTCCCGGGGCGAGCTGTTCCGATCGCTCCTTCAGGATGAGCGCGCCCGGGAGCATGCGGCAGCGGACCGTGACTTTCTAAACCAGCTCGTCGCCAGCACGGCGGTGGCCGACGCGCTGCTCGCTAATCAGCACGCACTTGAGCAACTGCTGCGGCGCCCGGCCCTGCGCGAGTGGATCGCCGGCCGGCATGACTATCTCCGGGAACTACTGGCTGTTCCCGGCGTGCAGGAGCGGCTGACGGACGATCGCGCATGGATCGTCGGGCTGATGCGCGAGCCGAAAGCCCTCGCCTGGTTGCTGGCCGACGCGCATGGGCTCGCGGTCATCCGCGACCGGCTCCTGGCGCGCGACGAGGTGGTCGAAGACCTTGCGCGCGACGGACGCATCCGGGCTCGGCTGGCGCGGGACGGGGCTTTTCTCGATGCCCTTTTCGACGAGCCCAGAATCGCCGCCCGCATCGCCGGCGACGAGAACCTCGTCGCGCGCCTGCTGGACCGGCGCGCGTTCGTCGAGCGCCTGTTGCGTGAAGAGCCGCTGCTGGAACAGTTCGCCGCGCAGGAAGGCGTGCTCAAACGCATCGCCGCGGATCCGGCCCTGACCTCCAAACTGCTGAACGAGAATGAGGTCCAGGAGCGGCTGTTGGCCGAGGTATCGCTGCTGGGCAAGCTGCTCGGCCGGCGGGAGGCGATCGACCTGATCGTCGGTGATCCGTCGCTCATGCTCCCCCTGGCGCGCAATCTGCGCGGCCTGGAGCAACTGATGAATGACCCACCGCTGTTGCGGCGCATCCTGGGCAAGGGGAAGGTTCTGGAGACACTCGTACAGGACGCGGAACTCCTGGAAAAAGTCCTGCACCACACGGCGGCCCTCAAACAACTGGCGGGCGACGCGGCCGCGATGACTCGGCTGATGGGCCACGGCGTCGCCCGCGTCTGGCTGCGCAGCCAGGACTGGGTGCTCGAAGAGTGGCTCAAGGATCGCGAATCGCGCCAGCGGCTGATCCGCGATCCCCGCCTCCGCGAGGCCTGGCTCGCCCAGCCCGACCTGCCCGATTTGCTCATCAGTCAGCCCGCCGTGATCGATTGCCTTGCCCGCTCCGCATCGTTCGTGACCCGTCTCCGAAACCATGAGGCCGTGCGCGACACCCCCGAACAGGCCCAGACGGCGCGCCGCCTCGTGCAATTCGACTCGCTCTGGCGCCGGCTCAAACCGCTGCTCGCGGCCGACGCCGATCCGCAGCGCGCCGAGCGCCTGGACCACGCGCGTGAAGCCGCCGGCCGGGGCGAGGATCTGAGCGAAGCGATGATGGCCGTCGTGGCGCCCGATAATCGCCTCGCCCTGGCGAGCGGTGAGTTGCACCTCCCGGATCCGCGTTCCGGCTGGATCCTGATCCATGAAATCCTGCTCAACGAGGAACTCTATTTCGAAACGCCGGAGGAGGCGCCGCGCGTCATCGACGGCGGCACCCACTTCGGCATGGCGATCTGGTACTTCAAACAGCGTTACCCCAACGCCCGCATCATCGGCTTTGAACCCGATCCCGACCTGCGGCGACTGGCGCGGGAGAACGTCCGGCGCAACGGCTGGGAGGACGTGAAAATCGAGCCGCATGCACTGGCGGGG
>MVZB01000276.1 GCA_002068205.1 candidate division BRC1 bacterium ADurb.BinA292 | reverse complement strand
CGCGCGCGCTGGTGATGCTTTGCGCCAATCCCGACCTGGTGGTGCATCGCGGCCCCCGGCTGCTCTATTGCGCCGGTTCGCTGGCCCAGGCGTATGAAGCGCTGGGTGGGCAGGTGGTTTATTACGGCAAGCCCCATCTGCCGATCTACACCGCCGCCCTGGCCGCGGCGGCCCCGGCCGCAAGCGTGCAACCTCGGTTGCCGGATCCCTCCATCTACTGAGGCGAGGACCTGATACATGCCCACGGTTACCTCTTTGAGCCGCGTCGCACGGCTGGCGATTCACAACATCGAGCGCATTTTCGACCGGGACCGGGACGACCTGCCGTACTTCGGCGTCAGTCTGCTGGCCGCGCGGCCGCATCTCTATCACCGGCACGTGTTCGACGTGCCGCATCTGCCCGGCCGCGCGCTCGACGCGCTTTACCTCGCGCACCAGGTCTTCGGGCTGGAGGCCCAGAGCGAGGTGGTCGAGTTGTGGCGGCGCTGGCACCTGGCCGCGTTTGACGAAGTCAGCGGCCTGAACGGCTTCCCCACCGAGCAAGGCGGGCGGACGATCATTCTGCACAACCTGCGCGAGGGGCTGGCGGGGCTGGCCGCGCTGTGGGCCTGGCACGAGGATCAGGCGGCGCGGCGGGTGGCGCGGCGGATGATCGAGCGGCTCGACGAGTTGATCAGCCCCGACGGTGACTGGTCGGCCGACGCGCTGGCGGCCGACGGCGGGATCGATCCGCCCGGCGCCACGGTTCGGCATGACCCGTACTTCCCCTCCACGGCCGGGCGCCTGATCGGCTCGCTGGTGAAGTATGCCGCGGCCAGCGGCGAGGAGCGGCCACTGGCGCTGGCGCGCCGCATCGCGCGCCACGCGCTGGCGACCTGTTTCGATCCCGCGGGCGCGGCGATCGAGGAGAAGACCGGCTGGCACGTCCACTCGGTCACCTCGACGATTTCGTCGCTGGCCGAACTGGCCCGGGCCGACGGCGACCGCGAGTTGCTGGAGCGGACCGAGCAACTCTACAAGGCGGCCTTCGGCCGGCTGATCACGCGCATCGGCTGGTCGAAAGAGAATCTGTCGAACAATCTCGACATCGGCGAAATCAACAACACCGGCGACATCATTCAGACCGCGCTGATCCTGAGCAGCACCGGCGTGGGCGATTATTACAGCGACGTCTGGCGGATGATGCACGCGCACTTCCTGCCGGCGCAGTTGACCGACACCAGTTGGGTCAACGTGGTGGAGACGCCGGCCAGCGATGCCGAGCGCGACATCCGCGGACGCGTGCTGGGCGCATTCGGTTTCCCCGCGCCGTACGGGCACAAGTCGCAGCTCGTCGATTACCTCAATTTCAACTTCGACATCACCTGCGGCGCGCTGCAGGCGCTCTGCGAGGTGCAGCGGCACGTGGTCCAGAGCCATAACGGCGCGTGCAATGTGATGCTGCCGTTCGCCTGCGCCGATGGGAAGCTCGCCTTGGGGCCGCTGGGCGACGAGCAGTCGGGCTGGCGCGTTGAGATCTCGGAACCGCTCAGCGTCGCGCTGCGGCTCCCCGACTGGGCGGCGCCCGAGACGATTCGCGTGCAGTCCGCCGGGCGCGACCTTGCTCCGGTGATTCGCGATCGTGCGCTGCTGATTCAGCATACTGACGGCCGGCCGGGAGGGTATGATATCCTGATTCCCGACGCCGAGTATGAAACGGACGAACGGATCATGGACGTTGACTACCGTGTCTTGTGGCGGGGGGATCAGATCGTCTCGATGACGGCCGGCGAAACGGCGATCCCGTTCTTCGAAACCCCGGGTCACTCCGCGATATGCAAATAGGGCGGCTCTGCCTGCTGGTTCTGTGCGTTGTCCTGCAAGGCTGCGGAGGGGGGAAGGCGCGCAACGCCGGCCAGATTGTCTTGAAATTTTCGACCTGGGGTTCCCCCGAGGAGATGACGATCAACCGGCGGATCATCGACGCCTTCATGTCGGAGAACCCCGACATTTACGTCGATATCATGCACATCCCCAGTTCGCAGTACAATACCAAACTGCAAATTCTGCAGGCGGCCCGGGTGGCTCCCGACGTGATGTGGCTCAATGCCTGGAACGCCTACACGCTCTACCGCAACAACCGGTTGCTGCCGCTCAACGGCTTTATCGAGGAGGAGCGCAAGACGAATCCGGAGTTCCTGCGCGAACCCGATTCGCTCGTGACCCATATCGAATCCTCGTACTGTTACAAAGGGGAATATTTTCTCTCGCCGCTGGGGCCGGTGACCTATCACCTCTACTACAACAAGAATCTGTTCGATGAAGAGAACCTGGCCTATCCCGACGAAACGTGGGACTGGGACATGCTGGCGGCGGCGGCGGCGCGGCTGAGCCGGTTCCGCGGCGACACGCCGATCCAGTTCGGCATCCATTTCCACAACTGGTGGGGGGCGTGGATCAATTTCGTCTGGCAGAACGACGGCCTGCTGTTCGACCGGATGGTCGACCCCACGCAATGCCTGATCGAAACCGCGGAGGCCCGCGAAGCGCTGCAGTTCCTCCACGATCTGATCTATGTGCAGCGTGCGGCCCCCTCGCCCACGCAGATGTCGCTGCTCGGCGGCGACTTCATGACGGGCAAGGTCGCGATGCAGTTGCAGGGCTCCTGGATGACCGAACAGTATCGCTACATCGAGGACTTCGAATGGGACATGGCGCCGCTGCCGCGCCGCAAGCAGCAGGCGGTGGGCGTCCGGGTCTGCGGCCATGGGATCCGCCGGGATACGAAATACCCCGAGGCTGCCTGGCGACTGGTGCGGTTCTACCAGACCGAACGCGCCCAGCGGCTGATGGGCGATTTCGCGCTGTGGATTCCCACACGCGAAGCGTGGGCGCTCGATCCGGAATTCTGGCACCCCGCGGGCGTGCCTCCCGACCACGCCCGCAAGCGGGTCGAGGACATCAAGCGCGGGCGACCGGGCGACCTGCTCGACGTCGCCGCCACGCGCATCTGCGAGACGATCATCCCGATGGAGCTCGATCCGTTCTGGCTGAACAAGGAGACGCTGGAGGAGTGCGTGGCGCGGATCACGCCGCAAGTCAACGCCATTCTGGCCGAGCGGACGGGGAACTGAACGATGGGTCGGGCGGAACGCAGGGAACTGCTGGCGGGCTACCTGTTCGCGATGCCGTGGCTGATCGGCATCGTGCTGTTCACAGCCGGGCCGGTCATCTTTTCGTTCATCATCAGCTTCACCGACTGGGATCTGCTCAATCCGCCGCACTGGATCGGCTGGGCCAATTACGCAACGCTGGTGCATGAGGACCCGCTGTTCTGGAAGTCGATTCGCGTCTCGGCGATCTATACTTTGTTCAGCGTCCCCCTGGGAATGGCCTTCGCCCTGGCCGTTGCGCTGGCGCTCAACATGAATCTGCCGGGCCAGAGCGTCATGCGCACGATATACTACCTGCCCTCGATTCTTTCGGGCGTCGCCGTCGCGCTGCTCTGGCAATGGATATTCAATGCGGAATTCGGCCTGATCAATGTCCTGCTGCGCAAGATCGGCCTGCCGGCGCCGGGATGGCTGACGAGCGAACAATGGGCGCTGCCCGCGCTGATCATCATGAGCCTGTGGGGCATCGGCGGCACGATGATCATTTACCTGGCCGGGCTCCAGGGCATCCCGCCGCATTTGTACGAAGCCGCCCGGATCGACGGGGCCAATCTGTTGCAGATGTTCCGCAACATCACGCTGCCGATGCTCTCGCCCGTCCTTTTCTTCACGCTCATCATGGGCATCATTGGTTCGTTTCAGGTCTTCACGCAGGCATACGTGATGACCAACGGCGGGCCGGCGCACGCCACGCTCTTTTTCGTGCTCTATCTGTATCGCAATGCGTTCGAGTGGCTGAAGATGGGGTATGCCTCGGCGCTGGCCTGGCTGCTGTTTATCATTATTCTGCTGCTGACATTGATCAATTTTTACATGTCGCGCTACTGGGTGCATTATGACGACGCCGGCTGAGCCCACCCTGTGGCAGGCCTCGCCCGGCCGCCGCGCGCTGGCGCCCCCCTCCTGGACGCAGTCGGCGCGTCTGCGCCGCCGCGTGCTGGGGCTGTGCGCGTTCATTTTTCTGGCGGCGGGGGCAGTGATCATCCTGTTGCCGTTCGGCTGGCTCGTGTCGACGTCGCTGAAGCGTCCCGCCGAGGTG
>MVZB01000275.1 GCA_002068205.1 candidate division BRC1 bacterium ADurb.BinA292 | reverse complement strand
CAGCGGCCGGGCTGGAGCTCGGTGGAGCCGGCGGGGTTGACCAGCGGGCGGGGCGCCTCGAATTGGATCAGCGCGAAAAGAGACTGCGGGTCGGCGGCGACTTTCCACTGCGCGACCCGGCCAAGCTCGCCATCGTGTGCTGAGGAGTCGGCGCAGGTCATCGCCGGGATCGAGGTCCAGTCGGAAAAGTCGCCGTCAATCTCGACCTGCGCCGGCGCGCGGCCGGCCAGCGCCAGCAGGAAGAGCGCCAGCAGCCGCCGTGCCCGCGGGGATCTTGCGCGCCGGCGGCGCGGCCGGCGATCAGGCGGGAGGGCGGAAGCGAGCGGCGACATCACCGGGTCTACCTCATGCGACGGGCTGGAATCGATCGGCGCGGGCACCGGCCCCATAGTAGGCGAACGGACCGTCGAAAGCCAACACCGTCGGGCCCGGCGCGATCCCAAACGGTCGGGGGATGACGGCGCAAACGGAGCGTGCGACGATAATCGCCGGCACCGTTCAGTCATGAAAGGAGAACCCCCGATGGGCAGCTACATCGGCGCGATCGATCAGGGAACGACCAGCACGCGGTTCATGATTTTCGACGAGGAGGGGCGGGAGGTTGCGCGCCATCAACTCGAGCACGCACAGATCATGCCGCAGCCGGGCTGGGTGGAGCACGACGCGCGCGAGATCCTGCGCAATACCGAGGCGGCGATTGCCGGGGCGATGGCGCGGGCGGGCCTGCGCGCGTCGGATCTGGCGGCGATCGGCGTCACCAACCAGCGCGAGACGACGGTGGCGTGGAATCCGCGCACGGGCGAGCCCTGCGGCAACGCGATCGTCTGGCAGGACACGCGGACCGAGGAACTGATGCGCGCGCATCGCGAGCGCGGGGAGGAGGAGCGGGTGCGCGAACGGACCGGGCTGCCGCTCTCGACCTACTTCGCGGCGGGGAAGATGGAATGGATGCTGACCGAGCACCCCGAGCTGCGGCGTGCGGCGGCGCGCGGCGCGGCAGTCTTCGGCACGATCGACTCCTGGGTGATCTGGAACCTGACGGGCGGCGCCGACGGGGGCGCCCACGTGACCGACCCGTCCAACGCGAGCCGCACGCTGCTGATGGACCTGCGCGCGGGCGCGTGGGACCCGGAGCTTGCCGACCTGTTCGGCGTGCCGATGGAGATGCTGCCGGCGATCCGGCCGTCGTCCGATCCGCAAGCCTACGGCCTGACGCGCGCCGGCGGGCCGCTGGGCGGCGAAGCGCCGGTCTGCGGCGCGCTGGGCGATCAGCAGGCGGCGACGATGGGCCAGGTCTGCTTCGACCCCGGCGAGGGGAAGAACACTTACGGGACGGGGAATTTTCTGCTGGTCAATACGGGAACCGAACGAATCCGGTCGACGGCGGGGCTGCTGACGACGGCGCTTTACCGGCTGGGGGCGGGCGGCCTGACCTACGCGCTGGAAGGCCCGATCGCGGTGACGGGCTCGGCGGTGCAGTGGCTGCGCGATCAGCTCGGCGTGATCCGCGACGCGGGAGAAATCGAGGCGCTCGCCGCGTCGGTCCCCGATGCCGGCGGGATTTATTTCGTGCCGGCCTTTTCCGGTCTGTTCGCGCCGCACTGGCGGCCCGACGCCCGGGGCGCGATCGTCGGCCTGTCGCGCTTCCACACGCGGGCGCACCTGGCGCGCGCCACGCTCGAAGCGATCTGTTACCAGACGCGCGATATCGTCGAGGCGATGGTGCGCGACTCGGGCCGGCCGCTGGAGGTGTTGCGCGTCGATGGCGGCGCGTCGGTCAACAACCTGTTGATGCAGATGCAGGCCGACATCCTCGGGACGCCCGTGGTCCGCCCGAAGGTAACTGAAACGACGGCGCTTGGCGCGGCCTACGCCGCGGGCCTGGCCGCCGGCGCATGGCGCGGTCTGGCCGATCTGCGCCGCCACTGGCAGGCCGATGCCGAGTGGATGCCGCGCTGGTCGGCCGATCAGCGCGAGGCCGGCTACGCCGGCTGGCGGCGTGCGTTGAAGCGAACGCTGGGATGGAGCACGAGCCAGGAGAACCCGGAGTGAATCACGACGCGGCACCGTCGATCCGGCGCTCGCTGCTGGCCGATTGGGAGGAGTGCCCCCACACGCCCGCCCCTCACTCAAGCATCGTCCCTCGTCCTCGTCTCTCGTGAAGACCAATCAAGAACCGCGGCCTGGGACCGGCGTCCCTGTCGGTCCGTGATGACGAAACTTTGATCTATCGGTTCGATCATTAAATTCCTCGATGCACCAGCCACACTTACCCGCGGGTGGGGGGACCTTCGCGGCGTGTGCGGCCGGTCAGCATCCCCTGCACGGCATAGAGCGTCCGCAGCGGGTAATCCGTGATCATGTGATAGAGGACGATGTGCGTGGCGGCTGCCTTGTGATCGGGCAGTTGGCGGATCAGATGCTTGCTGGCCACGATCATCAGCGCGATCAGGGCGTAGAACCACACATACTGGTGAAGCAGGAGCGGGCCGACGCGAGGCCGGACGGGCGCCAGCAGGTCGAGCAGCGCCCCCCACAGGAAGGGGGAGAGCGCGCTGCTGAACGACGAGGTGGCGGCGAAGAGCGAGAGGGCGAGGACCGGGAAGCCGGCCGGCGCGTTGTTCAGTGAATACTGGTTGATCGCGACGCCGAAGCCCGAGGTGCCCATTCCGAGCAGGATGTAAAGAATCAGGACGGTGCCGACGGCCGGGGGGATCAGGCCAAGCGTCAGCAGCAGCCAGCAGAGGGCGGTCAGCAGGATCAGCCGCGACGTCAGGGCCATCACCGGTCGCGAGCCGAACCGGTCGGCCATCAGGCCCCACACCCAGGCGCTGAGGAGCGCCCCCAGCGTGCTGGAAGCGCTCATGTAGAGAATGATCCGCTCGGGGAAATGCAGGCCGTCGCGCAGATAGACGACGGTGAACGTGCCCCACGCCCCCAGGGCGAAGGTCCACAGCATGTTGAGGCGGATGAGCCGGCGGAACGGCTTGACGCGCCAGACGCGGTTGACCCAGCGGCGGACCGGTTCGAGCGTGGGGGCGCCCTCGAGCGGCGGCGGGCAGTCGATCCGCTTGAGGAAGTACAGGCTGGTCATGCCGGCCACGAACGAGACGATGAACAGGAAGCCGAACTGGAAATCGCCGGGGTCGTCGCCCAGGACCCAGCCGCAGCCGAACAGGGTCAGCGCCGAACTGATGTTGACTACGACCTGTTCGGCGGAGAGGTAGCGGCCGCGCCAGCGCTCGGGCACCAGTTCCTTGACCCACGGCATCCAGCTGGCCGTGGCCAGCCCGCGCAGCAGGTTGAACAGGAACATGAAGGCGAAGAGAGCCTCCAGTTGAAAGCGGCGGCTCAAGAAGCCGGAGCAGAAGGGGAGGGCGGCGGTGAGGATCAGGGTGACGATGCGGCCGGTCCAGCCCGCCAGCATCACGCGTTTGAAGCCGAGGTATTCGACGCGGGGTGCCATGTAGAGCTGCGTCATCGTGAGCAGCGGCACGAGGGCGGCGATGGCGCCGATGTAGAACGAGGAAGCGCCCCAGTGGCGGGCCATCAGGACGAGCGGGGGCCCCAGCGCGATCTGGAAGCTGATCGCGTTGGGCATCGCGAAGCCCAACATCGCCGGCAGCGAGGGCATGGCCCGCAGGATCGATGGGTGATTCGCCACGGAACTATCGGAATCGGCCATGATACCGGCTTAAGGCGCCGTCGCGCGGCGGTGCTTGAGCCCCTCCCTGACGAGTTGTTGGACGCTGGCGTCTTCGCCGAGCGCTTCGAGGGCGAGAACGACGGCGCGCCGCGCCTGCTGGGGGCGGACGTCGAGCGCTTCTAGCGCCGCCACGGCGTCGCGGGCGTTGTCGCTCAGCGGCGCCGCCTCGGCGGTCGCCTCGCGCGCCAGTTCCTCGGGGAGCCCGGCGACGAGGCGGTCGACCCGCCCCTTGAGTTCGAGCACCAGCTTTTCGGCCATTTTCTGGCCGATGCCCTTGACCTTCTTGAATCGCGCGGCATCGCCCGCCGCGGCGGCCTGAATAATCTGCGCCACCGTCAGGGAGGAGAGCAGCGCCAGCCCGGTGCCCGGGCCGACGCCGCTCAGACCGAGGAAGATGTCGAAGACGTCGCGCTCGTGGCGGGTTTTGAAACCATAGAGCCGCAGGATGTCCTCGCGCACGTAGGTCCGGACCCAGAGGGCGACCTGCGAGCCGG
>MVZB01000274.1 GCA_002068205.1 candidate division BRC1 bacterium ADurb.BinA292 | reverse complement strand
CCACCGCCGGCGTCGGTATCGCTGTCGGTTCAGGAGTGGGCGTCGCCGTCGGTTCAGCCGTCGGCGCGGGTTTCGCCGTTGGCGTCACGGCTGGCTTCGGCGTCGCCGTCGGCGTCGGCTCAGGTGTCGGCGCAGGTGTGGGCCTCGGCTCCGGCGTCGGTGTTGCCGTCGGCTCAGGTGTCGGTTCGGCTCTCGGCGTGGGCTCAGGCGTCGGTGTTGCCGTCGGCTCAGGCGTTGGTTCCGGCGTCGGTTCCGGCGTCGGCGCCGCCGCCGCGATCACCCGCAACTTCACATCCACGCTCCAGCCGTGGATCCCGTTGTCATACAGAATCCGCCACCAGGTGTAGTTCTCGGCGCGCACCGGACCGCCCATCACCGTCCCCGCCGACCCCGGCTTGCGCACCGCGATCGGCCGCGCCGCCATCGACGGCCGCGGCCGCACGTTCACCCGCGCCGTCGTCTCGATCCGGCTGCCGACCTGGATCTCGGCGGCGCCGACAACCCCCGCCAGCAACCCCCACGCCACGCAGACGCCCAGCGTCAGCCGGCGCAAAGTCGCGAGGCGATACGGAACTGGGCGGACCATGGGCGGATGGCTCCACACGCGCCAAAATGCGGTGACGGCTCGTCGCCTATCTTAACGGAAACGGCGCGGCGCGGCTTGAGCCTACTCGTAGAGCGCGTGCTTCAACACCCCGATGCACGGCAGGTTGCGGTAGCGCTCCTTGAAATCGAGGCCGTAGCCCACCACGAAAACGTCGTCAATGTCGAAACCCAGGTAGCGCACCCCCAGCTTCTGCACCTGCGGCTTCGTCTTGCGCAGCAGCGCGCAGATCTCCAGGCTGGCCGGGTTGTGCAGCCGCAGCAGATCATGAATGACGTGCAGCGTGTTGCCCGTGTCGTAAATATCCTCGACGAGCAGCACGTCCTTGCCGGCGATGCTCTGGTCGACGTCCTTGGTGACGCGCACGCCCCCCAGCGCCACGGTCCCCCCCTTGTAGCTCGACGCCCCCACCAGCTCGATCGCGTGGGGAATCGTGATCCGCCGCATCAGATCGGCCAGAAAGACGATCCCTCCCTTCAGCACGCTGATCAGGACCAGATCGCGGCCGGCGTAATCGCGCGAAATCTCCGCCCCCAGCCGCTCAATCCGGTCGGCGAGCTCCCCTTCGCTGATCAGCACCCGCTCCAGATCCTGCAACAGATCGACGGGATTCGCGGTCACCTTCTGCGGCTGATTCATATCCCCTCCAACATCATTTCTCGGCCCTCATCCTCATTCTAAAATCGTCCCTCGTCCTCGGCTCTCGAATGCCTCGTTTGCTTTCCAGTTCCCCGTTCTCATCCCCGCCCTCCTGGAGTGCGGCGCCAGAGACCGCCCAGCGATCGTCGCCGCCGCTTTGGATCGGTCCTGATCCGCCCGCTTCATCGGAACCAAAGCGATCTGGCCCCCGGGCCGGTGTGGGTCCGGCGCCCTCGCCGGTCAGCCCCCGTTTTCGCGCCCTTTCGTGCCGTTCGTGATCCAAAAACCTCTTCCCTTGGCCTCATTTCCCCAGATACGTCCCCGTCCCCGTCGCGGGGAAATGCGTCACCTTGCCCGGCAACCCGTCGACCATCTCAATCTGCAGGCCGTACTCGATCCATTGCCACGTTTCGTACATCCGGCCGTTGCGCAGCACCGGCGGCGTCCGCGAACTCGGATCCCCATAGCGCGCGACCAGCTTGATCACTTCCGACATCGGCTGCACGCGGTAACTCTGCCCGTCGTTCAGGAACAGGACCTCCTGCTCCAGCGCCGGGTAGAGCCACGAGCGCTGCATCACCTGCAGCGTTTCGGGCACCTGGTCAATCCGCCCGCTCAGGTCCGAACTGGTAATCAGCGACCCGTCCTCGCGCCACCATAGCCGGAAAAAATCGGGCTTCCCCATCCGCTGCAACACGTCCGCCTCGGCCGGTCCCAGCGGCTGGTTCGCCGGCGGATACCAGTCCGGCACCCGCACCAGATTCATCGAGAACCGCCGGTCGATCTCGATCTGATACTTGTTGCGCGAGCAACCGCCCGCCGCCAGCCCGCCGAGCAGCAGCGCCAGGGCCAGCACAAGCCGCGGATGAAACAAACTTTCCATGGTCCGGTTTCGCCAGAAAATATGCTGGCACCGGTCAGGCGCCAGGTCCAACGCCTGCCCGACACTCCGCGATCCAACATACCCACATCGCGCCGGGGTGACAAGTCATCTGCGCCGGCCTGCAGCGCGCGACCCGCAACTTCCCCGCATCGCGCCGGGGTGACAGGCCTCGCACACCCACCGGCACGGAACGGCCCCATTCAAACCCGCCCCCCCCATCGATATCGGTATCGCAATCGCCATCGCTATCGGTTTCGCTATCGCCATCGCGAATGCAATCGGTATCGGAATCGATGCACCCCGCGCACGCCTTGCCAGCCCGCGCCAGCGGGCTTTCTCCGGCCCCCGCGGGGCCTTGTCATTTGCACCGGGCCTCGGCCCGGTGACCCAATGCGAAATATTTTCCCTAAACCGTTTCAACGGTTTCCCCCGCAACGCCGCCAATCCCACGTCACCCGCCGCTCAATCCTCCCAGGCCGGTGTGGGACCGCCGCCCACGCCGCCTCCCAACCACCGTTTGACAATCCGCCCGCCGAATCCTACGATGCGGTAGGATTCGTGTAGGGAGGTCACCAGAATGAAGGAAACTGCCGACGGAACCCCACCCTCCGGCGGCGCCACGCCCTTGGGATCAGTCCGCCGCGAGGTCCGCGAACTCTCCCTCCTCTTCGAAATCAGCCAGATCCTCGACTCCGCCATCGACCTGCGCGAGGTCGTCCAGCAGGTCCTCATTGCCATCTCCAACCACATGGGCATGTCGCGCGGCACCCTCGCCCTGCTCAACCGCGACACCCGCGAGGTGATGATCGAGACCGCCCACGGCCTCTCCAACAGCCAGAAGGAACGCGGCCGCTACAAGCTCGGCGAAGGCATCACCGGCAAGGTCATCGAAACCGGCCGCCCGATGATCGTCCCCGACATCGACGCCGAACCCGAATTCCTCAACCGCACCGGCGCCCGCCGCCGGCGCGACCGCAAAACCATCGGCTTCCTCTGCGTCCCGATCAAACAGGGCCAGGAGGTCTACGGTGCGCTCAGCGTCGACCGCTTCTCCGAGGGCGGCGTCTCGCTCGACGAAGACCTCCGCCTGCTCCAGATCATCAGCTCGATGATCGCCCAGGCCGTCCGCCTCCGCCAGTCGCTCCGCGAGGAACGCGAACGCCTCCTCGCCGAAAACCAGCGCCTCCAGGAGGAACTCCAGGATCGCTTCCGCCCGGCCAACATCATCGGCCACTCCAACGTCATGCAGAACGTCTACGACCTCATCGCCCAGGTCAGCAAGAGCAACACCACCGTCCTGATCCGCGGCGAGAGCGGCACCGGCAAGGAACTGGTCGCCCACGCGATCCACTACAACAGCCTCCGCGCCAACAAGCCCTTCATCAAGGTCAACTGCGCCGCCCTCCCCGAGTCGGTCCTCGAAAGCGAACTCTTCGGCCACGAGAAGGGGGCCTTCACCGGCGCCATCTCGATGCGCAAGGGTCGCTTCGAACTGGCCGACGGCGGCACGATCTTCCTCGACGAGGTCGGCGACTTCACCCCCGCCACGCAGATCAAACTCCTCCGCGTCCTCCAGGAGCGCGAAATCGAGCGCGTCGGCGGCAGCCGCACGATCCCGATCGATGTCCGCGTCATCGCCGCGACCAACCGCAACCTCGAACAGATGATCGAAACCGCCGAATTCCGGCAGGATCTCTACTACCGGCTCAATGTCTTCCCCGTCCACATGCCGCCGCTGCGCGAGCGCAAGAGCGACGTCCTCGAACTCGCCAACCACTTCATCGAAAAATACAGCCGCGCCAACCACAAGAACATCCGCCGCATCTCAACCCCCGCCATCGACATGCTGATGGCCTACCACTGGCCGGGCAACGTCCGCGAACTGGAAAACTGCATCGAGCGCGCCGTCCTCCTCTCCACCGACAGCGTGATCCATGGCCATCATCTCCCCCCGACGCTCCAGACCGCCGAGGCCAGCGGCACCACCTTCACCGGCTCGCTCCCCGAGACGCTCGACAACTTCGAACGCGAACTGATCCTCGATGCGCTCAAATCGGCCCGCGGCAGCATGGCCAAGG
>MVZB01000273.1 GCA_002068205.1 candidate division BRC1 bacterium ADurb.BinA292 | reverse complement strand
GTCGGGCCCCGAACCGAGCCGGTAGTATTGCCCCGGCAGATGGGCGGGGCCGACGCAGCAAGCGGGGCGCGGGTCGGGCCGCGAAGCCAGCCCCAGGCAGGCCAGCACGGTGCCGGTCGATTCGCTGAGGCTCGCCAGACGGCCAACCCCCGCGCCCAGCGCCGCGATGTGATGGTCCAGCCCGCCCGCGGCGACCGGGGCGCCCACCGGGACGCCGAGCCGGCCGGCCCCCCGCTCCGTCACCCTTCCGGCCGGATGGCCCGTTCTCAGCGGCTGGGAGAGGAGCCGCCGGTCGAGCGCGAGCTGGTCGAGCGCCGCGGGCCACCAGGCGAGCGTCTCCAGCTCCATCAGGCCGGTCAGCGCGGTGGTGCTGGCATCGCCCACGCGCCGGCCGGTGAGCGAATAGATCAGATAGTCGGAGATCGTCTGGAGGGCGTGCGCGGCGGCCCAGCGGCGGGGCTCGTTGCGGCGCAGCCAGCAGAGTTTGCTCGCGGCGAATTCCGCCATGGGTTCGAAGCCGAGGCCCGTCACGGCGAGAAAATCGGGCCGGTTGAACAGGGCCACGAACTCCGGCGCGCGGCCCTCCCCGCGCCGATCGGGCCAGAGGATCAGCGGCGTCAGGGGCTGGTCGTCGGCGTCGAGCAGGAGGAAGCTGTTGGCCTGCGAGGCGTAGCCGATGGCCTGCAGGTCGCCGGTCGCGCCGCCCGCCAGGCGCAAGGCCTCGCGCGTCGCGTCGCGGAGCGTCTCCCAGAATCGGTCGGGATCGAGCTCACAGCATTCGGCCGATTCCACCTTGGGAACGGGAGAGCGCACGAGCCCGCGGCATACGCCGTCGGGGTCGAAGACGCCCGTTTTGAAGTAGGTGGTGCCCAGATCAATCCCCAGCACGAGCCTCACGGCAGCAACCTCATCCGCAAATCCAGGTTACGTATCCCGCGTCGTCGTTTTCGGCGCTCGAATAGTGTTGTCGAACCGAGGAATCGGTTCATTGATTTTCTGTTGGTGACCGTGGGTGGGATGGCCGCGGGGGCGGCCATGCAACCCTCGGCTGGGATATTGAACCGCTGACGCGGTTCCTGATTGTCAGGTGTCGTCTGCCGTCCCTACGGGACTCTTTCGTTAATTTGTGTCAGTTTCCCGCCACTGACGTGGCGGGCTGAAGTCTGCCGTCCCTGACGGGACTGGCCGGGGGTCCCCGTCGGTCGCCTCGTCGATCGGCCGGTTCTGCCGTCCCTGACGGGACTGGCCGGGGGCCGAGTCCTGGACGGCCCGGGTCGTTCGGAACGGTCTTTCACGGCCTTCATTTTCAGCTTTCATTATCGTAGTCAGGCGGGCGCATCACCCCTCCTCCTGTCTTTCACGGCCTCCATTTTCAGCTTTTATTATCGATCTTGTCATGCCCCAAGTTCGGATCCGTCGCAGGACGCGAGGCCAGGCGATGAGATGCGGCAAGCCGGTCGGCATGCCCTTCTTCTTGCCAGGCGAACGCCAAGAGATGACGCCAGCCAGTTCCGCGGACTGAACCGATCAGCAAGCTGGAGCCGCCTGGACTGAACCTGGATTTCTGAAGCAGCTTGCGATTCGGAGAAGGACAAGCTTTGTAAACCGGCGGTTCGGCGGAACGACTAGTGGTAAATCCACATGCCGCGGCGGACGGCGGTCGAAGACGCGGCCGACTCCAGGCAGTAGAGATAGCCGTCCTCCACCGGCACGAGGATTTCGGCGACGTCATCGTCGTCCAGGTCGGCCAGGATCGGGCTGCCGACGCGCCGGCCGAAGTCGTAACTCCAGAGAATCGTTCCCTGGCCGCCGACTTCCTTGATGGCGTGGAGGTGGCCGTCGCCGCCGCCGATCAGGAATTCCTGCTTCCCGTCGTCGTCCAGATCGGCCGTGGCGATGTCGCCGACCGGGCCGTTCAGCTGGAGGGTCCAGCGGATGCTGCCCCGCTTCTGCGGATCGGAGGTGCTCGCGCTGAACGCCGTCAGCAGGCCATCGGCCTGGCTGGTGATCACCTCGAGCAGGCCGTCGCCATCCAGATCGGCCAGACCCGGTTGCGCGCGCGCCGTCGTATCGCGGGTCAACGGGTGATGCCACACCTGCTGGCCGGCGAGCGTGGTGACGAGCGTCAGCGCGAACGAGCGCCCGAAGATCAGCCGCGGCAGGCCGGCGCCGAGCAGGTTGGCCACGATCGGGGTGCCGTAGGCGGTCCAATGGCCGGGGACCACGAGCGTGATATTCCACGGGCCGAGCAGCGTCTGATTATTCTTCACGCTGATCACCTGGGCGATCCCCTCGGCGGCGGCGACCAGGTCGTCGGCCCCGTCGCCGTTATAGTCAGTCACGGCGGTGGGGATGATCAGGGCGAAGAACGTGCCGCTGACGTCGTCGCGCATCCAGAGCTGCTGCCCTGTTTTGCCGTTGATCGCGGCGATGCGCCAAGCCTCGAAATTCGTCCGCCAGCGGGTGATCAGCCATTGGCCGTCGGCGGGGTTGCTGCTGAGGTTGCCCAGCGGACCCATGGCGAATTCGGTATAGCCTTGCGGCGCGGTGTAGCGCTGCTTGAGGTGGCCGTCGCCGTCGATCGCGACGACGCTGACGCCGCCGAAGCGCGTCGTGCTGACCAGTTCGTTCTCCCCGTCGCCGTCGACGTCGCAAATCTGGCCGATCGCGTCGTCGGAGACATGGTTCAGCCCGGGGAACGCCGGCGTGCTGCGGATCAGCGTGCGCAAGAGCGTTCCCTCCGGCGTGTAGGCGTTGAGCAGGCCGAAATGATTGCGCGCGATGACGTTGATTTTGCCCTCGAGGATGCCCACCAGCGGGGGCGGCGCCAGAAAGACCCGGTGCTGCGGGCGCGTGTAGCTGGCCGTGAACTCGCCATTGACCGTGAACGAGAGCGTCGCGCCGCTCCACTGATAGTTGTTGAGGAGCGGGTCGGGATCGGGCAGGTTCCCCAGGGCGGCATGCTGGATGATCTTCTGGATTTTGGTCAGCCCGCCGCCCGGCGCCAGTTGGCAGCTCCAGACGCCGTCGCTGAAGCGGATGAGGAAGCGGTTCGAACCCTCCGATTCGCGCCACAGCGGGCAGTTGGTGCGGACGAGGCGCGGGCCGAGGCCCAGGGTCAGGTGCTGCTCGAGGGGGGCCGGGGTCAGCATCGGCGTCGCCGTGGCGTCGGACCAGCGATCGACGAACGCGCTGCCGTTCCAGTTGGTGATGCGCAGCGCGCCGCCCTGTTGCAGGATCGTCTCCGGCGTCCCGTCGCCATCCAGGTCGTCCACGGCCAGGATCTCATAGCCGGGCTGGTCGAAGAGGCGGGCGCCGTTGTCGGCGTTAAAGATAACCAGATTGGTTTTTCCATCGCCATGTTCGTTGCCGACGGCCGCCATGATCTCGATCGACTGGTCGCCGTTCAGATCCATGAACGGGTTGGGCGCGCCGTCGTCGATGCTGACCACCTGCTGATACTGGTCCTCGACGCCGCCGACGACGGCCTTCCACAGCCGCGTCGCCGAACTGCCGTACTGCGAGATGACCTCGACCCCCGGGATGTGCGGATTGATAATCAGCAGCGCGGGCCGTTGGCCCGGCCGCAGCGGCAGCGCCGCCACGAACGACCAGTAGGTGCGGATCTGCGGTGACCACGCCATCGCCCCCTCGAGCTGGCCGCTCGCCAGATCCCAGTACCAGAGCTGCTCGTGGGAGACCATCACCATGTCGGTGCGGCCGTCGTTGTCCATGTCGGCAAAGGCGTGGACCGGCGCGTAGATCACGCCGGTCGGGCTGACATGGAACCGCAGATTGGGCTGATCGAGGCCGTTCTCGAAGCTCCACAAATAGCCGTCGGACGGGCAGATGCCATTGGGGGCAGCGTCGCCGCTCCACCAGACGCAGAGCTGGAGGCCCTTCACGCCGGGGAGGATCCTGCCGATCCGCCGCCCCTCGCTGAAGGCGTTCTGGCGCGTATAGAGCAGGTGGGCGTTGCCGTTGGCGCCATTGACCAGGTAATACTGAACGCCGGCCCCCGTATCGCAATAGAGGAAGAGACCCAGGGCGCCGTCGCCGGCGAAATCATGGGCCGCGATCAGCACGGGGTTGTTCAGGCCGGGCGCCTCCCAGAGCATGTTCCCTTCGTGGTCCATGCAGACGAGCGCATCGGCCTGAAAGCGCAGCAGATCGAGGTAGCGATCGCCATTGACGTCGCGGATATCCCAGGTTTCGGCGGGC
>MVZB01000272.1 GCA_002068205.1 candidate division BRC1 bacterium ADurb.BinA292 | reverse complement strand
TGCGGGCGATCGCGCGGGCGCGGGCCCCGCGACCGCCGGAGGACAGCCGGGGGCGCGAGACGCTACGGACGGTGCGCCTGACGTTCAACTTCTGAGAAGACTAGACGGCGGCCACGCCCGCCATCACGTCGCGCGGGTCGGTGATGACGCCGCGCAGGGCGCTGGCGGCCACCGTCAGCGGGCTGGCCAGGTAGACCTGGCTCTGCTTGTGCCCCATGCGGCCGGGGAAGTTGCGGTTGGTCGCCGAGATGCAGACTTCCTCGGCGCTGTTGAGCCGGCCGAAGGTGTCGGCCGGGCCGCCCAGACAGGCCATGCAGGAAGCCGGACCGATGCGGCAGCCGGCATCGGCGAAGATCTGCCGCAGCGTGACGCCGTCGACGGTCAACTGATCGAGGCTGGCATCGACCTCGGTCGTGGAGGGGACGATGAAGGTCGGCACGCGGACCTCGTTGCCCTTGAGCAGGCGGGCGGCGGCGAGGAAGTCGCCGGTCTTGCCGCCGGTGCATGAGCCGATATAGGCGCGGGTGATTTTCGTGCCGGCGACCTCGCTCACGAAGGCCTTATTGTCGGGCGAATGGGGCTTGGCGACCATCGGCTCGATCTGGCCGATGCGGAAGACCTTTTCGTATGCGTAGCGCGCGCCCGGATCGGCGGCGACGGGGGAGAATTCGGCGCGCGTGCCGGCGCGCCGGGTCCGCTCGCGCACATAGCGCTCGGTCTCGGCGTCGCAGGGGATGATGCCGTTCTTGCCGCCGGCCTCGATGGCCATGTTGGTCAGGGTCATGCGTTCCTCGATCGGGAGGGAGAGGACGCCCTCGCCGTCGAACTGCATGGCGCGGTAGGTGGCGCCGTCGACGCCGATCTCGCCGATGACGGCCAGGATCAGGTCCTTGGCCATCAGCCACTCGGGCAGTTCGCCCTCGAAGACGAAGCGCATTGTGGGGGGCACCTTGACCCAGGTCTTGCCGGTGCCGAGGATGAACGCCGCATCGGTGTTGCCGACGCCGGAGGCGAACATGTTGAAGGCGCCGGAGGTGCAGGTGTGGCTGTCGGTGCCGAAGAGGACCTCGCCGGGGCGGTTGTGGCCTTCCTCGGCCAGGGCGGTGTGGCAGACCCCCTTGTAGTGGGTGCGGGCGGGGTCGGCGTAGGGCGAGGGCATCCCCTCGTCCTTGACGAAATCGGGGTCGTAGAAGTAGCGGATGCCCTGCTCGCGGACGAAGTCGCGCAGGATTTCGATGTTGCGGTGGGCCTGGGGATTGGCGGTGAAGATGTAATGGTCGGGGATAATGACGACGCGGTCGGGGTCCCAGACGCGGGCGTTGGCGCCGAAGCGTTCCTTGAAGATGCCGATCGTGCCGGGGCCGCAGACGTCGTGGGTCATGAGGGTGTCGACGTTGATCCAGACGTTGTCGCCGGCCTCGACGTGGTCGCGCCCGGCAGCGCGCGCCAGGATTTTCTCGGTCATAGTCATCGGCATGTGCGGGATCCTCTCGTCGCGGGGAGGGTGGAGTGGCTCCCCTGAACCGCGGGTCGGCCCACGGTGCTTGCAATTGTTCATGGTAGAGGAAGGGGAGAGCCAGATCAAGCAGGTCCGGTAATGCATCCAACTGTGCACCACCAAGTGGTGTTCCCAAGGCGCGCGGGAAGGAGGGCCTGATACCGAAGGGGGAAGGATGACATCGACTTGGCGGCGTTGGGGAGGAAATCGTTGAAACGGTTGGGAACAACATATTGCGGGCGGTCACCGGGCCGAGGCCCGGTGCCAATGCGAGGCCCCCCCGAGGGGGCGCAAGAACGCCCGCTGAGGCGGGCTCTCCAAGGCGCCAGTACAAGTGGAATGCGAGATATCCCACTGAGGGAGACTGAGACGCCCGCGTTGACACTCAGCCTGTCATGGGAAGTTCGCTTCCGCCTTCTTAAGTCCCCTTGGTCCCTGATCTCCCTACTGGCTCCCCAAGGGAGGAACCTTGCCAGCTGAGAATGGTTTTCGATGGCGGGCGGGGGGTGGAGTGCCTACAATCGGCCGTCAAGAGCATGCCTGGCCGAATGGCGACGTAAGGTGAAGCGGCCCGGTCGAAGTCGCCTGCGGTGAGCCGATCCCTGACGGGCGGCCGGCCTCCCTCCGATGGGCCAACCCTCAAAATCTTCAAGTTACGTTGCCTGAAAGCCGAAATGCTAAGGAGACGCACGGACTGTCCGTCTGGTCGGAGAGTCGTGGATTCGCAGGAGGCGACTTGTATGGAATCGCGCCCGGGCGCCGCACCCGCCCTGTCCCAGATAGCCCGAATTGGCCTGACGTTGCTGCTGACCGGTCTGCTGCTGCTGCTGGCGGCGGCCGGCACGGCGTGCTCGGGCCGGAGCAAAGCCCAGAAGCTGCACGATCAGGCGGTGCTGCTGTTCAAGCACGGCAGTTACTACAAGGCGATCGAGAAGCTGGAGGAAGCGCTGCAGGTTCAGCCCGAGCGGGCCGACAGCACCCACCTGCTGGCCGATGCCTACCTGAAGACGGGCAAGCCGGAACTGGCGATGCAGCATGCGCGCAAGGCGCTCGAGATCGATCCCGACGCGGACCAGGCGTATCTGGTGCTGGGCCAGGCCTACCTGGCGCAGGCGCTGGAGAAGGCCGAGCCGGACGAGACGGGCAATGCGCGGTTGTCGCAGACGGAGCTGGACGAGGCGGCGCGGATCGCGGACGAGCTGCGCCAGCGCAAGCCGGATTCGGTCGAGGGGCTGCTGTTGCAGGCGCGGATTGATTTTTTGAACGACCGGCTGGATTCGGCCGCGCGGCTGTATGAGAAGGCGCTGGAACTGCGGGCGGACGACGCGACGGGCCGGCTGGGGCTGATCGAGGTGCAGATGGCGCGCGAGGAATACGCCGAGGCCGAGAAGCAGGCGCGCGCGCTGGTGGAGGGGCAGGAGATCCCCGACCTGCGGGCGCTGGCGTTTCTGGCGCGGGCGCTGGCCAACCAGAACCGCCATGGCGAGGCGTATGCGCTGCTGCAGCCGCACGTGGGGGCGGACAACAAGGAACCGGACCTGAACCTGTACCTGACGGCGGGCGAAGTGCTGCTGATGCAGTTTGACGCGCTGCGGACGACGGAGGAGGGGGAGGCGGCCGGAACGGAGCTGGGACCGGCCCAAGGGAACGAGGCGGCGTGGGAGGAGGCGGTGCAGCGGCTGGCCGACCTGGGGACGGCGATGAAGGGGATTTACCCGAACCGGCCCGAATCGTTTCTCTTCCGCGGCATTTCATATCAGCTTCAGGGCGAGATGGACCTGGCGGTGGAGCAGATGGGCCGGGCGGTGGAGATGGCCCCCGGCAGCAAGCGGTACCGGATGGCGCTGTCGGCGGCGCAGATGCTGGCGGGGGAGCATGAGGCGGCGCGGCGTGAGATGCGCACGCTGCTGAAGTTCGCGCCGGGCGATCTGGATGCGCGGATCCGGATCGCGCAGACGTATCTGGCGGAGGCGGATTTCGAGCAGGCGCGCGAGATGCTGGAGCCGCTGGCCGAGGAGGCGCCGCAGAATGCGCGCATCAACGCGATGCTGGCCGAGGCGATGCTGCTGTCGGGCGACCGCCAGACGGTGGAGCAGGCCTTGAACGCCATCGATGAAGCGGGGGTGGAGCAGAGCATCAAGCCGGGCGCGCGGGAGTTTCTGCTGGCGCAGACGGCCATGCGCGAGGGGGTGGATTTGCAGGGGCAAGGGCGGATCGAACAGGGGGCGGAGCGGTTCCGCGAGGCCGAAGAGCTGTTTGCCGCCTCGTTGGAAATCGATCCGGCGAACCCGATGGCGCATCTGCGGCTGGGCGAACTGGCCGAGCGGCGGGGCGACATCCTGGGGGCGCTGGAACATGCGCGGGCGGCGGCGGAACTGAACACGGCCTACCGGCCGTATGAAGCCCGGCTGTATATGCAACTGGGGCAGTATGACGCGGCCGACCGGATCTATGAATCGATGCAGGACGACGCCGAGGACCCGGTGACGTGGCTGCTGGCGCGGGCCGAGGTGGCGGAACGCAAGGGGGATACGTCGAGCGCGCTGGGCCAGTATGACAAGATCCTGCGGGAGCATCCGGACGATTCGCGGGCGTATCTGCAGAAGGCGACGCTGCTGGTGAACCAGTCGAAGCCGGAGGAGGCGGCGCGCGTTCTGCGCGAGGGGCTGGAGCGGTTTCCGGATCAGGTCGGGATGCGGCTGGGGATGGCGCGGGTCTACGTGCAGCAGGATGAACTGGACCAGGCGGCGGCACAGTTGCGGGAGCTGA
>MVZB01000271.1 GCA_002068205.1 candidate division BRC1 bacterium ADurb.BinA292 | reverse complement strand
TGGTTGGATGAGCTCCGGCGCCGATCGGTCGCGCGCCGACGGATGGGGACGGTCCGCGCCCCTCCCCCGCCGGACGGACCCGACGCAGTTTCGGCCACTATAGCCCCGCGCGGCGCGTCAGGCAAAAACTTAAACGCGCCGGTCGCGCAGCGCCCGGTCCAGATCGCGCCGCGTATCGCGTTCCTTCATCGCCTCGCGCTTGTCGTACAGCTTCTTCCCCTTGGCCACGGCGATTTCCACCTTGGCCCGGCCGCGCCGGAAATACACCCGCAACGGCACCAGCGTGTATCCCTGGCGGCTGACCGCCCCGGCCAGCTTGCCGATCTCGCGCCGATGCAGCAGCAGCTTGCGCGGCCGCACCGGGTCCACATTGAACCGGTTGCCCTGCTCATACGGCGGGATGTGAAACTGCAGGAGCCACGCCTCGCCCCCCTTCACTTGGGCGTAGGCCTCCTGCAGACTCCCTTTCCCCTGGCGCAGGCTCTTGACCTCGGTGCCGCGCAGCTCCAGCCCGGCTTCCCAGGTCTCTTCGATGTGGTACTCGTGGCGCGCCTTGCGGTTCTGGCAAACCAGCTTGACGCCGTCGGCTTCGTTCCTGGCCATGGGGCTCTCCCCGGATTCGGTCGCTCGCCCCCCTACGATACCCGCAATCCCGGCGGCGAGGCAAAGGGGAGATGCGCCGCGCTTAGCTCGTCTCGCTCGGCGCGCCCGCTGGGTCTTGCGCGGCGCGCCACAGCCGCGCCAGATCGACCCACATCACCGCCCAGATCCCCCAGGTCAGCAGCCCCAGACCGAGCCGCAACGGCAGATTCCCCAGGCAGTAGACCTGAATCGCGGCCTCGACGCCGCACCACCCCTCGATGAGACCGCGCTCGCCGGCCGGCAACCGGCGGCGCCGCCGGACGAGCGCCAGCAGCAGACTCCACCGCCCAATCGTCCACCCCAGATAGAGCAGCATCCCCGGCAGGCCGGTCTCGGCGGCCGTCTGCAGCCAGTAGTTGTGGGCGTGGGCCTTTTCATACACCGGCGCGCCCACCTGCTTCGCATAGTCCTCGGCGTACTCCTCGAAATGCCGCCAGCTGTAGCCGATGCCGAAGACCGGGTTCTCGCGGATGAGCCGCGCCGCCAGGCGCCAGTGATCCAGCCGCGTGACCACGGTGCTTTGCGGCGACCGATAGGTTTCGCGGTCGACCAGCGACAGAACCTGCTGGCGTTGCAGGTCGCTCATTGCCAGCCAGGCCGCCGGCAGCAACAGCAGCAGCCACGCCGCCCGCCGCCCCAGCCACAGGACGGTCATGACCATCAGACCCGCCACGAGCGCCAGAAACGATCCCCGGTTGAGCGAAAACCCGAGCGTCGCCAGGGCGACCAGCATCGCGGCGACCGCGACCCACCGCATCCAGCCGCCGCGGCGGCGGGCCGCCATCAACAAGAGCAGCGCAGTCAGCATCGAGAAAAAACCCATCCGGTTGTGATGACCGAGCGGGAAGTTCAGCCGCCACTGCCAGCCGTTGATATACTGGCGCTCGACCAGTTCGGTGCGCCAGATCTCCGCCCGCCCGATCGCCACCTGCCGGTTCCAGTCGCCGGTCACGTAGGCGATCGCGACGACCAGCCCCGCCAGCAGCGCCGTCCCCATCATCCACGGCGCGATGCGCGCCAGTCGCCGCTGCAGGTCGGGCGCCGCCCCCGCGCGGCGTATCCAGAACAGGAACAGCGGCGCGTGCAGCCCCATCTCCTGTGGAAACCGGTAATACGCCCGGTCGGGCCGGATCGAGGCGAACATCGCCACGCCGATCCAGAACGCCCAGGCCAGCAGCCAGAGGGCATGGCGCCGCGTCAGCGCTTCGGCCGACCGCGCGCGCGGTTCGCGCCGCGCCCGCCAGGCGTCGATCACGAACGGGGCGGCAAACCACCAAGTGGCGAGGATTAGCAGCGGGCTCGGATCGGTCCAGAAATCGTGCCACAGCTCATGGCGCGCGCGCAGATACCACACGTTGATCGCCTGCGGCGCGCGGACGACCAGCAGGCCGATATCGATGGCAAGGATCGTGCTGAGCAGCGCCCCCAGCCCGGCGACCGCCAGCCGCCGGCGCAGCGCCCCCCCCTCGCGCCGCGGCGAGGGGCAGTCGACCAGCGCCAGCAGCGCGATGCCGCACCACGCCAGCAGCGGCCGCCACGGTTGCGCCATCCGGTCGATCAGGATCGTCGCCAGCAGCGCGAGCCAGACGCCAAGGGCGATCCACGAGCCGAGCCGGTGCAGGGGACGATCGGTTGGCAAATCCTGGATGGCCGGCCTCACGCTAGCGTTCGTCCCTCACTGAAATCTCGTCCCTCGAAATCCCCGTCAACAGCCGCCCGCGTGAGTCGCCCCAACGGGGCGGTAATTGAATGGCCCCAGGTGGAGCGCAGCGCAACCCGGGGACGCCGACACGGAAAACCCCCGTCACCGAAGGGGGCGAATTTCGATTACGGCGCGCGTCAATTCCGACCGAAACCCGGCTTCAAGAAGGGGTTGGCCGCGCGCTCGATGGCGACGGTGGTGACCGGCCCGTGACCCGGCAGCAGCTCGGTCGCGTCGGGCAGCGTGAACAGATGGTCGCGAATGCAGCCGGTCTCCTCACGGAATTTCTCCTCGTCGGCTGTCCCGCCGATCGACCCGGCAAACAGCGCATCGCCGACGAAACAGATCGCATGCTCGGCGCAGTAATACGACACCGATTCGGGCGTGTGGCCGCTGGTTCGCAGCACGCGAAACCGGAACGGTTCGATTTCAAGCTCCTCGCCAGGGGCCGTCCGCTCGACCTCGGCCGTCGCCAGCGCCGCCGGCGCGATCACGCGCGCCGCCGGCCAGTGGCGCAGATATTCCGGCAGCCCGTCGACGTGATCCCAATGCAGGTGCGTCAGCAGGATCGCCGCCATGCGCAGGTCATGCTCGGCCGCGAGCGCCACGATCGCCGGTTCGAACGCCCCGGCGTCCACCAGGATCCCGGTCTTCGCCGCCAGATCGGCCAGCAGGTAGCAGTTGGCCTCCTGCGGCCCGACATCAAGCATGAAATGACGCAGCAGCATGTTCGCAACCCTTCGCTATCGGTATCGGTATCGCAATCGCTATCGACCGCCGCCGCCTCGTCTATTGCGTGTTCCGGTCGAACGTGGCCTTGCCGCGCGCCCCCTCGAACCGCGCATGGCGGATGTCGGCCGCCCGGATCACCGCCCGCTGCACGTTGGCCTGCGTGAAGCAGGCCTGCGACAGATCGGCGCCGGCGAACCGGGCGTAGTAGACGTCGGCCTGGGAGAAGTCGGCGCCGGGGGCGACCGCGCCCACAAAATTGGATCGGCGCAGGTCGGCGGCGTGAAACCGCGCGCCGGCGAGCCGCGCCAGCCCGAACACGGCGAATTCGGCGTGAATCCGGGAGAAATCGGCTTCCGGCGCGACGACTTCGTCCAGCCGGGCGCGCGTCAGCGTCGCGTCGGCCAGCACCGCGCCGGTCAGGTTGGCCCCGCTCAGCCGCGCGCCGGTCAGGTCGGCGCCGGCCAGCTTCGCCCCCGCCAGGTCGAGCCCCTCCAGGCGCGCGCCGGCCAGCGATTCGCCACGGGCGACCGCCGCCTCAACTTCGTCGCGCGAGCCGAAGCGCCGCGCCCCTGTATCGTGCCACAGCGTCATCGCGGACCTCCGCAAGCGGGAAAATCTGTTGATGGGGAATTGCGCCCGGGCCGCGTGCGCCGCGCTAGGTTATGCCCCCGCGGCGGCCGCCGGCTTGGCGCCCTTGCCGTCGGCCCGGGCCGCGCCCGGATCGGGCGCCACCGGCTTGGCGTTGACCGAGGCCAGCGCCTCGCTCAGCGTCATGTTGCCCGGCAGGCGGCGCAGCAACCGGCCCAGCGTCCGGTTCATGTCCAGGAAGAGATTGTGCCAGTCCAGCTCCAGCTTGCCGCGGGTATTCTCCGGCATGTTCTGGATGTGCGTCAGGCTGACGGCGGTGCTCAGCACGGCGATGATGTCGTTGCCCCGGTCGAACGTCTCGGCCATCAGCTCGACGAACGTGAAGTGCTTGCGCGTCAGCGCCGTCATCACCTGAAAGAACTGCTTTTCCTCGGCGGCGGTGATCTCCTTGCGCGTCATGTCCTCGGCGAAAAACCGGAAAAAGTTCATCCACAGCGCGATGTATTCGCGGCAGACCGCGATCCGGTTGTCGAGCGTCACCAGTTGCTCGACGTAGGCCTTCTGCGCCTTGGTCAGCTTGAAACGGACATCGGCTTTCTTCTGCTTGCCGGCTGCGCGCGGGGGGGCGGGTTTGGAAAGTGCCATGCGCTCTCGTCAATCGCTCAATGGAACGGCGGGCGCGGCCGCG
>MVZB01000270.1 GCA_002068205.1 candidate division BRC1 bacterium ADurb.BinA292 | reverse complement strand
CCCCCTTGGCCGGCACTCGCCCGGCCGCGACCCCCCGCCACCCAAACCCGCCCGAGTATCACACCATCGCCCCTGGGCCGCCATCCGCGTCCGGGGGCGTTCTTCTGTCGTCCCTACCGAAATGACGGGTCCTGTCCGATCCGGCGGGCGAGGGCAGGGGGTTGCTACCACGGTTGCTACTACGAGCAATTTTCTGAGGCTTTGAGGTTCGGGCAAATCCTTTATTTTCAATGGTCGGGGTGGTCAGACTCGAACTGACGACCCCCTGCTCCCAAAGCAGGTGCGCTAGCCAACTGCGCCACACCCCGACGCGTTTCCGCCAGTCTATCAGCGCGCGGTTGTGAATCAAAGGGAATTGAATTTGCGCGGGCGGCAAGTGTCAGCCTGATGCCGAGGGATGAAGTTCACATCGGTTTGTCCGGATTGTGAAGAAAACCGTTGAAACAGTTTTGAAAATTTATCGCAACGGGTCACCAGGCCGAGGCCCGGTGCTAATGAGAGGGCCGATGGCCTGGAAGAAGCCCGCCGGCGCGGGCTCTTAAGGCGCCTTCTCGAGCTGCGGGGCATCCCATTGGCAGCCGGACGGCGCAAGCCTCTCCGGCCGCCCCTGCCAGGGGCTTCGCTCGTTGGGGGCGGCGACGCAGGGTCCCGGCCCGCGGCCGTCACCCTGCGCTTTATTCCGAATCGCCCGCTGCGCGGACTCAGCCGGCCACTGGGTCGGAACCGTCTGCATTGAATTTGGTATCGTTCCGCCAAGGGGTCAGGGTTTGCGGTTGAGTTTGAGCCGGCGGGTCAGGATTGACTTGGCGCGGTCGGCGTCGGGGACGCGCAGTGCGTGCGCCAGGACGAAATAGAGCCCGGCGACGAGCGCGATGACCGGCAACAAGAGGGCGCCGCGGGTGAGGGCGCTATCCAGCGGGATCGGCAGCCAGCGGCGCAGCGGATAGTAGGCCAGCGCGCCCGCGCCGCAGGCCAGCAGCGCGGCGGCCGTCGAGCGGGCGAGCGTCGCGCCAACCTGCTTCTGTTCAGTCATCGCCTCGCCGAAGTCGCGGCGCGCATACCACGCCAGCAGGGCATAGTTCACATACGTCCCAACGGTGAAGGCCAGCGCCAGGCCGGCCTGCGCCAGCGGCAGCGAGAGCGCGAAGACGGCATTCAGGATCACGTTGACGAGCATCGAGAGGGCGCCCGCCTTGAGCGGCGTGACGACGTCCTTGCGGGCATAGAACAGCGAAGTCAGCAGCCGGGCGCCCCCGAGCGGCAACAGGCTGGGGGCGTAGCAGAGCAGCGCCAGCGTCGCCGCGCGGGTGTCGGCGGCGCTCCACAGCCGCCGTTCGAAGAGCAGTTCCATGATCGGCTGGCCGAAGACGATGAGGCCGGCGATGGCCGGCAGCATCAGGACGATTTCCAGCCGCTTGGTGAAGCCCATCAGATCGCCCAGTTCGCGGTGGCGCCCCTCGAGCAGGTACTGCGTCAGTTGGGGGAGCATGGCGGTGGCGACGGCGGTGGCGGTCAGCGCCATCGGCAGCTGCACGAGCCGGTTGGCGGTCATCAGGTAGGTCTTGATCCCCTCGCCCAGATAGAGCGCGAAGAACCCGGCGACGACGATGTTGATCTGGCTGATCGACATCGAGAGGGTGCCGGTGGCCAGCATGCGCAGCAGACGGTAGAGCTCCGGATCGCGCAGGTTGAGGACGGGTCGCCAGCGCCAGCCGTGGGCATGGAGCGTCGGAAGCATGATCAGGACGCGGACCAGCGAGCCGACGAGGACGGCCCAGCAGAGCCAGATGGCGGCGGGGGCCTGCTCCAGGTTGAGGGCGAGGGCCGCGCCGCCGGCCGCGATGAGGGCGACGTTGAGCATGACCGAGCCGAGCGAGGGGGCGACGAAGCGGCGCAGGGCATGGCAGGCGCCCATCATCAGCGAGGCCATGCTCAGGCCGATCAGGAAGGGGAACATGATGGCGGTGAAGCGGCCGCCCAGGTCGACCATCCGGCCGGTCTGGCCGGCGTCGCCGCCGCGAAGCAGTTGGCCCAGGCCGCCGGCGACGAGGTAGACCTCGCGCGAGAAGAGGATGCCCAGGACGGTCAGCGCGAGCGAGACGACGAGCATGAAGTTGAGGGTAAGGTTGAAGAAGCGCCAGCCGCCGGCGTCGCCCTCCTCCTGGCGGCGCTGCGAAAAGAGCGGGACAAGGAAGGAGGAAAGGGCGCCCTCGCCGAGGACGCGGCGCAGCAAGTTGGGGATTTCGAAGGCGACAAAGAAGGTGTCGGCGATGCCGCGGGCGCCGAACAGCGCCGTGATCAGGACGTCGCGGATCAGGCCGGTGAAGCGCGACAGGAGGGTAATCCCCCCGACGACCCCGGCGGCCTTGAGGACTGTCCGTTTTTCACTCATCGGGGTCGGGCGAGAAACCGCTCTCGGGATCGGAATCGGGATCGGAATCGGCTTGAGAAGTAAAAAACCGCCGGCCCTCCATGCGACGGCAGCCTTGCAGGCGACGGGGGGGCCTGTGCCCGGCCCCGCCGGGCGCCCCTCAGTGATTAGCAGAGGCGCCGAGCGAAAGCGAGGGAAGTCGCGCCGGGGACCGTCGCTTTCCGGAATAGGGGTTCACTTCCGGGCCCCGGCTGCCGATACAGGAATCGAAGATCCCCGATGGCGCCGGCATCGGGGCGATCACGCATGGTTTTGGACAGGCCTTCGGACGCGAGCTGGTTTGCCCCCTCGCCGCGGTTCGATTGCGCTGACCTCGACAGCACCCCCAGGAGGCCACCAGACCGCTCCATGGACGGACAAGGTCACGTCATCGGAATCGATCTTGGAACGACAAATTCCGTCGTCGCCGTTATCATTGGCGGCGAACCCGAAGTCATTCCCAACGCCGAGGGGCAAAGCAAGACCCCGTCGGTGATCGCGCTGCTCGACGACGGGCAGATCATCGTGGGGGAAATCGCGCGGCGCCAGGCGGCGACACAACCCCAGCGGACGATTTCCTCCGCCAAGCGCCTGATCGGCCGCTTCTACAACGAGGTGGTCGAGGAGGGCGAGCAGTATCCGTTCGAGCTGGACGAGGCCGAGGACGGCCGGCTGGTGATCCCGGTGGGGGACCGCGCGTTCCTGCCCGAGGAGCTGTCGGCCCTGGTGCTGGAGAAGCTCAAGCTGGCGGCCGAGCATTATCTGGGCGAATCGGTCGAGCGGGCGATCGTGACGGTGCCGGCGTATTTCGACGACATGCAGCGCCAGGCGACGCTGGAAGCCGCCCGGCTGGCCGGGCTGGAGGTGCTGCGGCTGATCAACGAGCCGACCGCCGCCGCGATGGCCTACGGCCTGGGGCGCGAGGACCAGGCGATCGTCGCGATCTACGACTTCGGCGGCGGAACGTTCGATTTCAGCGTCCTGGATATCGAAAACAAGACGTTTGAGGTGCTCGTCTCGACCGGCAACAGCCGGCTGGGCGGCGATGACCTGGACGACCTGCTGGTGGACCTGCTGGCCGAACGGTTCCTGGCGGAGCACCAGATCGATCTGCGCGACGACCTGCTGACGCTGCGCCGGTTGAAGGACGCCGCCGAGGCGGCCAAGTGCGAGCTGTCGACGGCCGTGGAAACGCTTGTCAGCCTGCCGTTCATTTCGTACCGCGACGGGCAGCCGCTGCACCTGGAGATCGCCGTCACGCGCGACGAGTTCGAGGATCTGATCGAGCCGCTGGTGCGCGAGACGATCGACTGCTGCCGCAAGGGGCTGCGCGACGCGGGGCTGAAACCCGAATCGATCCAGCGGGTCATCCTGGTCGGCGGGAGCACGCGGATTCCGCTGGTGCAGGAGAGCGTGGAGGAGTTCTTCGGCCTGACGCCGTTCAAGGGGGTCAACCCCGACGAGGTGGTGGCGATCGGGGCGGCGACGCAGGGCGCCGTGCTCAACGGCGAACTGGACGAGGTCGTGCTGCTGGACGTGACGCCGCACAATCTGGGCATCGAGATTCGCGGCAACCGGGTCAGCACGGTGATTGAGAAGAACAGCACGATTCCGCTGAAGGTCGAAAAGACGTTCACGACGACCGAGCCCGAGCAGACCTTCGTCAATATTCACGTGTTGCAGGGCGAGGGGGAGAAGGCGTCGGACTGCCGCAGTCTGGGGCGGTTCACGCTGTCGGGGATCGAACCGGCGGCGCCGGGGGTGCCGCGGATTCGGGTGACGTTTCTGGTGAACGCTGACGGGATCATCGAGATCACGGCCAGCGATTCGCAGAGCGGCGCGGAACGCTCGCTGAAGATCAACCATGCGTATTTGAACGGCGAAGAGCGGCGCAGCCGGGAGAAGCAATCGGTGCGGCGGCAGCGGCGACGGCGGTCGCAGCGGGTCGGCGCGCCCGCGGCGG
>MVZB01000269.1 GCA_002068205.1 candidate division BRC1 bacterium ADurb.BinA292 | reverse complement strand
GGACGTCGCCGCCGGCCCGCTCGAGCCAATCGCGCGCCCGTTCCCACATCATGCCGCAGCCCAGCCGGGGGTACTGAAACCGTTCGACGAGCGAGCGCGCGCTGTGGGTTCCGGCGCGGCCATTGCGGCCGTTGCGGCCGAGCGCGTTCTGGATCGCGCGGCGCAGCGACAGGCCCCGGATCCGCTGCGCCGCCCAGTCGGCGGAGATCTCGGTGCAGCGCATGCCCCAGACCTTCTCGGTGTAGCCTTCGAAGAAGCATTGGAACAGCCGGTCGCCGAAGCGGTTGACGACCCAGTCGCGAAACGAGACTTCGGGGCGCAGCGGCGCCACGCGGCGCTTCAGGTAGCTCCCCACGCAGGCGGCCGAATCGAGCGGCGACATCTTGCGCAGGACGTCGGCCAGGCGCAGCGGGTAGTCGATGAACCGGCCGTTGTAGAAGATGCGGCTCTGGCGATTGACCTCGATGAAGTCGTCGGGGAGCATCTCGCGCCACCAGCGCTGGACCTCGCCCGAACGGGTGAAGAAGCGGTGGCCGCCGATGTCGATGCGGTAGGGGCCATACTGGACCGTGCGCGCCAGGCCGCCGACGTAATGCGGGTCGCTTTCCAGGACAAGCGGGCGATGGCCGGCGCGGGCCAGCTCGACGGCCGCCGTCAACCCCGCCGGTCCGGCGCCAATCACGATCACCGGACTGTGCGCATCCTGCGCCATGCGGAGTCTCTCGCTGGGTGACAAACTACCGGGCTCGCCGTCGGGAGCTCACCGATTTTTGAGGATCGGGTTAGCGGGGTCAATGGTCAAATCGGAATCGGCAATTCTTCCGGCCCGCTCAAGCATTCGTTTCCCGACTCACGTCGTCGTGATCGATTGGGGCAGTTCTGCCGTCCCTTGCGGGACTCTTTTGATTTTTCGTTCCTGGTTCCCGCCACTGGCAGCGGCGGGCTGAAGTCTGCCGTTCCTGACGGGACTGCCCTGCCGAAGGATCCGGCAAGGCGTGGAGCGCTCGAACCGGCCCTTCATCGCCCATTTTATGCCTCACTCAAAAATCCCTCGCTCGTCCTCGTGATCGTCCCCAAAGACCCGCCCCAATTTTGCTCCTCGTTGTGGAAGCCCTCAGATCCCTTGCGCCTGCGAATCGAGCCAGATCGTCACCGGGCCGTCGTTGACGAGCGCGACGTCCATCATCGCGCCGAACCGGCCGGTTTCGACTTTGAGTCCGCTGGCGCGCAGCCGGGCGACGAAGTCGTCGAACAGCCGCGCGGCAATCGCCGGGGGAGCGGCCGCGGTGAAGCTCGGGCGCCGCCCGCGGCGGCAATCGGCATGCAGCGTGAACTGCGAGACGGCCAGGATCTCGCCGCCGGCATCCAGCAGCGAGCGGTTCATCCGGCCCTCCGCGTCGGCCAGGATGCGCAGGTTGAGGATCTTGTCGGCCATCGGCGCGAGCGCGGCGCCGTCATCCGCGGCGTCCTCCTGCCCGATCCCGACCAGGAGCAGCAAACCGCGGCGGATCGCGCCGATGAGCTCGCCATCGACCGTGACGCTGGCCCGGCAGACCCGCTGAATGAGGACGCGCATGAGTAATCCCTCCATGATGGGCAAGCTGACGGCCGGCGTCCCAGGGCCCGGGTCGCCCGCCGGGTATCCCCGGGGATTATTCACCGCAAAACGGCCAAGAGGCAAAGGCGGATGAATCGGCCGGCTCGCATGTGATTCCGAGGTTCCTTCCGTCCTATCGGGGCGTCCCCAAAAAAACCGACGGGCGCGCTTGCAACTGCGCGGCGCGGCGTGCAACATGAGGCGTCCGCAACAGCCGGTGGGTTGGCAATGTTCTGGCGCGCGCGGCGCGGCGCGAAGGGGGAAAACTTCGATGGATGGACTCAACGCCTGGATCGCCACGATCGACCAGTGGCTGGGCGTCATCTCCGGCTATGTCTGGGGCTGGCGACAAGGAAGTCGGGCGAGGGGATTCGGATCGGGTCATCTCCGGCTATGTCTGGGGCTGGCCGATGCTGATCCTGCTGGTCGGCACGGGGATTTACCTGACGATCCTGCTGCGCGGGATGCAGTTCTGGGCGATGCCGCACGCCTTCCGCCTGATCTTCCACCGGGATGAAGCCGAGGGGGACATCACTCACTTCAGCGCGCTGATGACGGCGCTGGCCGCCACGGTCGGCAACGGCAACATCGTCGGGGTGGCGGCGGCGATCGCGCTGGGCGGACCCGGCGCCGTCTTCTGGATGTGGATGACCGGCCTGCTCGGGATGGCGACCAAGTATGCCGAGGCGGTTCTGGCGGTGCGCTACCGCGAACAGGGCCCCCATGGGATGTGCGGCGGACCGATGTATTACCTGGCCAAGGGGGCGCGCCTGCCGTGGCTGGGGGCGCTGTTCGCCGTCTTCGCCTCGATCTCGGCCTTCGGCATCGGCAACATGTTCCAGGTCACGTCGGTCTCGGGCAATCTGCACAGCGCGTTCGGGATCGAACCGTGGATCACCGGCGTCGTGCTGATGGTGCTGACCGGGCTGGTGATCCTGGGCGGGATCAAGTCGATCGGCCGGGTCTCGTCCGTTCTGGTGCCGTTCATGATCCTGGGCTACGTGGTGGCCGCCCTCGTCTGCCTGATCCTCAATGCGGAGCGGATCCCGGCGGCCCTCGCGATGATCTTCCACCATGCGTTCACGCCGTCGGCGGCGATGGGGGGGACCCTCGGGGCGCTGCTGGCGCGGACAATCAGCATGGGGGTCGCGCGCGGGGTGTTCTCGAACGAATCGGGGCTGGGCTCGGCAGCCATCGCCGCGGCCGCCGCCAAGACCAAAGACTCGGCGACCCAGGCCCTTGTCAGCATGACCCAGACGTTCATCGATACGATTATCGTCTGCACGATGACGGCACTGGTCATCCTGACGGCGCCGCTGCCGGCGACGTTCGGAACCTATCTGAACGACTGGCGTGAAATGCCGGCGCAGGTCATGCCGGGGACCTATGAATTCGTGCAGGACGGCGCGACGCCGGCGCCGGGCAGCCCCACGCCGCTCCGGACCAAGGAGGTCCTGACGTCGTTCAGCATGGAGCTGACGCTGGGCAAGGCGGGGGCCGTCATCGTGGCGCTCGCCTCGGCGCTGTTCGCCTATTCAACGCTGCTGGGCTGGAGTTACTACGGCGAGAAGGCGCTCGAATACCTGCTCGGTCCGCGCTCGGTCATCCCTTATCGGGCCGTGTTCGTGGCGTTCACGTGGGTCGGCGCCGTGCTGCCCATCGGGCTGATCATCGACTTTTCCGACGTGATGAACGGCCTGATGGCAATTCCGAACCTGATCGGGCTGGTGCTGCTGGCGGGCGTCGTGAACCGGGAGACGAACAGCTACTTCGCCAAGCGCAAGGCGGGGGCGGTCAGCCCTGAAACTTCGTCACAATGATTACGACGAGGAGCGTGCCGACGACGGCCAGAACCAGGCTGATCAGGCCCAGCTCGCCCGCGCCGGGGAGGCGCAGCAGGACGCCGGCCGCCACCCCCACCAGCGAGCCGAGCATGCCGAGGATGCTGGTCTGAATGAGCCCGCCGAAGCCACCGCCGCCCCGGCGGCGCGGAAACATGATCTTGCGGGCGATGATACCGACGACGCAGCCGAAGGCGGCCCAGATCGCCAGGAACGTGGGATCAAACAACTGATTGAGCGGCGGCATGGCAATCCCCAGGGCGCGCGGGAGCGGGCCCGACGGTCGGCTCCGCTTTCCCGGCCCGCGTGTCCGACGCGCGCCACGCGCCGGGCAGTTCGCGAGCCGCGGGCGGAGCGCCCGGCTCAGACCGACGCGAGCGCCGGTGCCCCCTCGACGATCAGCACGCGCGTTTCGCTCTTCTTGTGCGTGCCGCGGTCCAGCAGATAGAACTCATAGAACCCGGGGTGGTCAATGAACTCGTCCGGAATCAGCGCGGACATCTTCTTCGGTCCCGCGTAGGACGATTCCAGCGCTCGGTTGCGCATGACGACGATCGTCTCCGGGGTGGCATTGACCGTGCTCAACCACATCGCGCAATGGCCGTCGCAGACGGTGACGGGCTCGCCCGCCTGAATCGCCTTCGGACCGAAATCCACAATCTCCGGGGTCGGAATGGCCCTCATCGTGATCTCCCCTTTCTCATACCTGCAATCAGCGCAAAGAGAACAGTTTTTGGATGGGCTGGGCGACGCCCCAGACCGCGGGGCCGCGCCGTTCCCGATCCGCAGCATCCTGATACGGGCAAGCCTGTGATAATAATCAGGACAACCGACTCCAGCTATCAAGTACTTTTTCATCATCTTTTGACTTACCTTGATCCTTCACGGCAAATTGACCGATGCCCCTCCATCGCGGAGCAAACACGCGCCAATGCGTTTTCGCCTTC
>MVZB01000268.1 GCA_002068205.1 candidate division BRC1 bacterium ADurb.BinA292 | reverse complement strand
CAGCGGCGTCCTGCGCTGGCGCGGACCTTATGTCAATTTTCAATCCGGCCGCACCCAGACCGGACCGGAACCTTATGACTTGGGATCGCCGCTCGATCCGTGGGGCCGGCCGTATCTGCTCTTCTCGCCGCTGGGTCTCGTGCGGGGCGACGAGGGCACGGTGACGCAGGAGTATTACGGCGACGCGTTTGACCGTTACACGATCGTGACGCTCGGCTTCGACGGCGTGATGAGCGAGGACGACCAGTTCCATGCGTTCGGCGCGGGGATCACCGATTTTGTCATCTCCAGCGCGCGGGCGGTGGACGAGCTGAAGGCCGAAGGCGACGCGCTGCCCGCCGGCGGCGTGATCCGCATCCGCGGCTACAACCTGGGAATCTCGCCGGAGGACGGCCAGGTGGTCCTCGGCGATCGGGTGCTGACCGATGTAAGCAGCTGGACGCCGGTTGCGGTCGAGGTGGCGATTCCCGCGGACGTGCGCGGGCCAGCGCCGCTCTTTCTGCGCCGGGGTGCGCTGGAGACCAACCGCATCGAAGTCCAGATCGCCGGCCCCAACTCGGCTCGCGGCTGGACGTGCTACCCATGAGCGATCGCGACAGGGCTTGCCTCGGCGATCGCGGCCGCCGGACGGTTCGGGAGCCTTACGAACTCGCGCCGGATGGCGGCGCAACGTCCGCCCGCACCTCGACCGCGCCGCTGGTGGCCCAGTCCGGTTCCTTCTCGATGGTCAGATAAAAAATCTTGTAGAGCATGTCGTAATGCTGATACGGGTCGTCCAGGCGCGTCAGCGAGACGGTCAGCTCGTAGCGGCCGGGCAGGATCGGCAGCGTCGGCGCCTCGAACCGGATGCGGCCGCGGCCATCGACCGGGCGCGACGGCGCGTGCTCGCGGATCAGCCGCCACAGCGTCACGAGCGTGCCGTCCTGCGCGCTGAGCGGCATCATGCAATCGACCGCCTCGACGCCCGGCTGGGCGGAGTATTCGAGCTCGACGATCAGGCGCTCGCCGCGGCGGAACGTCAGGCGCGAGCGGCCTGCCGCGTCCATGATCCGGAACGACTCGATGCGCGCCTCGCCGCTGCCGAATCGCCCGGGCAGCCCCACCGTGACCGTCTGCATCGAAAACGGCCCCTGGCTGACGCCGTAGCGCACGTCGAGCATTTCACGGTAGTAGGCCGTCAGGATCTCGAACGTCGGGCCGAGGGCGCGCACCGCCCCCCGCTCCAGCCAGATGACCCGGTCGCAGAGGCGTTCGACCTGCTCGGGGTAGTGCGTGACGAGCAGCAGCGTCAGGCCGGCGCGCCGCATCTCGCGGATGCGCGCGAGGCACCGCTCCTGAAACTCCAGGTCGCCGACGGCCAGCACTTCATCAACGAGCAGGATTTCCGGATCGGCATGGACGGCGATGGAGAAGCCCAGGCGCAGGAACATCCCCGAACTGTAATGTTTGACCGGCATCGAGCGGAAATCGTGCATCTCCGCGAAATCGAAGATCGCATCCATCCGCGCCTCGATCTCCGCGGCATCCAGGCCATAGATCGACCCCTGCAGGCGGACGTTCTCCTCGCCGGTCAGGTCGG
Source organism: candidate division BRC1 bacterium ADurb.BinA292 (assembly GCA_002068205.1). Classification (GTDB taxonomy): domain Bacteria; phylum Sumerlaeota; class Sumerlaeia; order MVZB01; family MVZB01; genus MVZB01. The sequence goes on along the minus strand of MVZB01000268.1, from coordinate 2,824 downwards.
GATGGAACCCGGCGCCCAGCTCAATCAGGCCGAGCAATCGGCCGTCGCTGCGCACCGTCCCGCGCGTCGGTTGACTGATGCCGGCGATCAGCTTGAGCAGCGTCGATTTTCCCGACCCGTTGGGACCGATGAGGCCGACCGCCTCGCCGCGCGCGACGGTCAGGTCGATGCCGTTGACCGCATGGATCAGATCGCGCCGCGCGCGCTGGGCCAGCGACGCGAGGAGCGTTTCCTTGAGCGTGTGCGAGCGGCCCTCGACGCGCGAGAAGAACTTGTGCACGCCGCGCAGTTCGATGGCCGGTTGCGGAGGGGGCGTCCGGGCGTCGGCGGGCGGGGCTACGGTGGAGGCGGCATTCATGGCGTCAAGTTAGCCGATCGGCGGGTGAAAAGGAAGACGGCCCTCTCCGGCCCGCCGAAATGAACAGGTTCCTCCCTGGAACCGTCCCTCGTCCCTCCCTCCTGATCGCTCCCGGAGGCCTTACCAAAATTTGGCTCTCGGCTCTCGCCCCGCGCCCTCGGCTCCCGAAAGGCGGCGTGTATCCCTTCGTATTGAACCGTCGGTTCGTGGGCAACTCGGCTCCGTGATCGAATTCGGGCGGTTCCGCCGTCCCTGCGAAACTCTTTCAATTTTTTCTCCCGTTTTACTGTAGAGGATGGGGGCGGGATTGACGGCCTGGGGTTGCGGCGGGCAGAATGGGGAAGCGACCGTTGACGCCCGTGCCGCCCCGCCCGACGCGGCCATCCCCGCTGGACCGTCCGCCATGTCCGACCTCGTCGAATTGCTCAGCCACCTCAACCCGCAGCAGCAGGCCGCCGTGACGACCACCGACGGCCCGCTCTTGGTGATCGCCGGCGCCGGTTCGGGCAAGACGCGCGTCATCACGCATCGCATCGCGTGGCTGATCGAGCGGCAGGGGGTGGCCCCGTGGCAGATCTTCGCCGCGACGTTCACCAACAAGGCGGCCGAGGAGATGCGCCACCGCGTCGGCCGGCTGCTGCCCGGCGCCGATGTCGCCCGCCTCGCGATCGCCACGTTTCACTCGCTCTGCGTGACGATCCTGCGGCGCGAGGCGCAGGCCGTCGGGCTGTCGGACCGCTTCACGATCTGCGACGACACCGACCAGATGGCGCTGATCAAGGATTGCCTGGGGTCGATGGGGATCGGCGCCGCGCAGATCAAGCCGGAACAGGTCCGCAACTACATCGGCGCGGCGAAGATCCTGATGCTGTCGCCCGACCAGGCGCGGACGCGGCTCGACAGCGAATTCGGCCCGGTCTGTTCGCAGGTCTACGCCCGCTATCAGGAGCGGCTGCTGGCCCACGACGCGGTCGACTTCGACGACCTGCTGCTGCACGTCGTCCACATCTTTCAGACGCATCTCGACGTGCTGCGGCATTACCAGGAGCGCTGGCGCTACGTCCTCGTCGACGAGTACCAGGACACCAACGCCGTTCAATTCGAGCTGGTGCGGCTGCTCGCCGAAGGTCACGGCAACATCTGCGTGGTCGGCGACGAAGACCAGAGCATCTATTCCTGGCGCGGCGCGCAGATTGAGAATCTGCTGGAGTTTCCCAACCGCTTTCCGGGCACGCAAATCATCCGGCTGGAGCAGAATTACCGCTCCACGGAGGCGATCCTGAAGGCGGCCAGCGCGGTCATCGCGAACAACACGCAGCGCCTGGGCAAGGAACTGTGGAGCGACCGGGGCGAGGGGGAGCCGATCACGCTGATCGAGGCGCGCAGCGAGCTGGAGGAGGCCGCGCACGTCGTCGAGGCGATCCACTGGCTGCACAAGGTTCACGGGATCGATCTGCGCGACATCGCGATATTCTATCGGGTCAATGCGCTGTCGCGCGTGTTCGAGGATCAGCTCCGCCAGCGGGGGGTGCCGTACCGCGTGATCGGCGGGATCAAATTCTACGACCGCGCGGAAGTGAAGGATCTGCTGGCCTACCTGCGGCTGTGCGTCAACCCGCGCGACGGGATCGCATTGTCGCGGATCATCAACAAGCCGGCGCGCGGGATCGGCGGCAAGTCGCTGGCGCAGATCTTTGCCGAAGCGGTGCGCCAGCAGGTCTCGATCTGGGACGTGATGCTGCGGGCGCGCCAGAAGGATTGTCCCCTGGAAATTTCAACAAAGGCGCGCGCCGGCGTGCTCGACCTGCTCGGCCGGGTGGAAGCCTGGCAGGCCGATGTCGCGGACCGCAAGCCCCACGAAATGCTGGAGCGGATTCTGCGCGAGACGAACTACGAGGAAAGCCTGGGCAAGGCGAACGATCTGGACGCGATCTCGCGGCGCGAGAACATCAGCGAACTGCTTAACGCGCTGGAGGACTTCGAGGCGAACAGCCCCGGCGCAACGCTTGCCGATTTCCTCGAGCGCGTGGCGCTGATCAATGCCCAGGACGACATGTCGGACGAGCCGGCCGTTTCGCTGATGACGCTGCACTGCGCCAAGGGGTTGGAGTTCCGCGTCGTGTTCCTGGTCGGGATGGAGGATCCGATCTTCCCGAGCAAGCGCGCCGTCGTCGACCAGGGGCACTTCGAGGAGGAGCGGCGGCTGTTCTATGTCGGGATCACGCGCGCCCGGGATCTGCTCTTCCTGAGCCGGGCCGACGAGCGGCGGCTCTATGGCCGTCCCGCCTACAATCCTCCGTCGCTCTTCCTGAGCGAAGTTCCGCGCGAGCTGGTGCGCTCGCTGGCCGAGGCGCGGCGGAGCTGGAGCGAGCAGCGCAGCCGGCTGGCGACGGCGTCGCACGCCCCGGCGGGCGCCGGCCGGCGCGAGCGGGTGCGGCAACCGGCCCTGCATGAACCGGCCGCCGA